>CAYSWG010000011.1:0-21161 GCA_964434465.1 uncultured Geobacteraceae bacterium | reverse complement strand
ACCATCACAAACTTCATTGAAACTTATATTTTTGTGAATTTTAAATTTATCTGCTTCTTGAATAGAACTTTTATGATGATCTATCCATGTTAAATTTGTGAAAGATGCAAGATTTACCATCTCCTTTATAGGTAGACTAAAATCTACCATGAATACATTTTCATTGGCAGTAATATTATCATATTCAATTTGATCATTATAATTTATTCCAATAAGTTCAGCTTCTGGAAATTTATATTTCAATATTGCTGCACTAGAGTGACCATCTAGATCACTATTATGGAAATATATTTTCAATTTCTTTCTCCTTCTAATTTATTTTATGTTCATTTTTAAATTCGGCAAGATCTGTCTTACACATTGTTCAATAATTTTTCATATAACACAATTATCTCATCTGCTTGTCGTAATGCTTTTGGATTATTTCCACCTTTATATAATGTTAACGCATTTCTTAAATTATAATTAGTAATTTCTAATTTTTCTTTAAGAATTCTAACACCATGTAAAGTATCAACATCCGAAAACCATGTTGCCGTCGGGGTTTGTAATAATCCTTTATATCTTATACCCGTTCGGTTATTTGGTCCTATAGCATTTTTGTTAAAATTACTTTCTGTATACATTAAGCTTGTAATCAACTTTGTATTCAGCCCGGTTGATTGATGTGCGATATATATTGCATTTGTTAATTCTGGCACAATTTTTTTTGGGGCTTTCAGTTTTGTTAAGTCATTGCGTATCTCATTGATTATAACATTTTCTTTTACTTTTGCCGATACTGGAAAAGAATTGATAAGATTACTATAAGTTATCACTACAACGTAGATACTTACAAGAAGGCCAATTGTATGAAAACTAATTGTAAAAGCCGTCTTTATCATATTTTTATCTCCTCATTTTTATTTTTCGACAAGCAGGCACAACAATATGTAATTTTATTATTCTTTAATTGTTTTCACAAGATCTATAATACGTTCAACAGTTGTTGAAAAAAGTGTATTCCATTGAGTTACACTATCAATTTGAATTTGGTACTCATCTAATTTGTTTTTTAGTAATGTTTCATCATAAATTTGAGGTATTACAATACCTTTTATTTTATTCATATCAAACCCTTGAAACAGTGCGGGCTTTCTAAAAATACAATATATAAAATTCCCCGAGGAAGATACTGAAAAAATCTCTTTTTTCATTATAAAATTATACAATGTCATTCCATTAATAAATTGTTCTGCTTTAGACCATTTTCCTGGAATTGATAGTTCTTCCAACTTTAAATTATTAACATTCTCTAAGAATTTATTATGAAATTTTCCAACAATTTCAGAGATTTTTGAGAGTCTATCTTTTGAAGCTATATTCTCATTCAAAATAACATCTTCGATTATTTCTCTTAGCATATTTTGAGTTAATTTAGCAGCATTAGATCTAACAATTTGAATTCCAGTATATTCAATTTCTGGATTATTTAAGATTTTTCCTTTTTTAGCCTCTAATTTATAAGCATAATTTTTTTTCACATCAAGAAACATAATAGCTGACATTAACATTTCAGATTTGAAATATGTTGAATTTTGATCAATTGATATATTTGATTTTGGTAAAAAGTATTCATTAAGATATTTAATGATTGCATTATTGATGATGTTTGTTGTTTTATCAACTATTTCCAACTTTTGTTTAGATGATAGTTTTTCTGACTCTTTAGCTGGAATTGTTATAAATAATGAATCAGTATTATGTACTAAACACCCATTTGCCATAAAATTGTGAGTATAAGGAATTGAGAGATCATAGACATAATCATTATATGGGATTCTCGATTTTGTTATTATTTTAGTTGGCCGAATACAAACCAAATCTGCAAATGTTATTGTTTTATATTTGTTTGGATCTTTCTTTATATTTTGATTCTTAGTAGAATCACATCCATAATATGCTGATTTATATCGAAATTCAAACTTATGTTTCAAATGTTTAAATTGTTGTAATAATTTAAATAGAGGAAATGTTAAACATGATGATAATTTATATATTTCGTCATTTTTTAAATTTAATTGAGAATATATTCCAAAGATTATCAATAATGATTGAATTTGACCTAATATAGTTCTATTAATTGAATGTACACGGATATTGCGAGCGACACTTATTGTTGTATCGCCTATCCAATATCCTATAAAGAAAGATATCATGTTAAAATGATTTTTACATAGATCTTCAAATATATTTTGTGGAATGTTTTTATTAGATTCATCCAAACCATCTAATTCATTCTTTTTTAATAAATTTTCTAACCATTCATAGCGAATATAAATTTCATTTTCACTTTTTTTACTTATTTTAGCAGTTGGTAAATTATTTTCTAAGTATGTAGTCATTGCTATTCGATTATAAACATGTATAAATGGTCGTTGAAGTTTGTTTTTTGGTGTGAATTTATCTAATTTTCCATTTTTAAACCACAACCCCAGTAATAGATATTTACTCTTAATATTATGCTTTTTTATGGGAAACATTGTCATAATTGTTGGAACACATTTCATTTGTTTTGGTTTTTTAATTTCCAAAGTTTTACTTACAGGATCATAATCTAACATCGAATGTTCTTTTGTAACATCCAAGTATGATAAATTTGTAAAATATAGTCTAACAAGATTCGTATTCACCTTATGTCTCATAATATATTTTGGGACATTGAGTTTCCAACTATCACTGTCAATAAGATATGAAATAGTTTCAAACTCTTTATTATCTATTAAGATATATTCTTTATCATTTTCTGTTATAATAAGATTCTTATGACTTAATCTGGCCCATAACTCATCAAATGTAATATATTCTAAATATTTATTCTTAAATTTAACAACTGTTTTCATATCTTTTGAAACCGAATCACCATATAGAACATGCTTCAATGCGCCGGGAGTTTCTACTGTATCATAAAAATTTTTTGGCAACACTAATATATCATCCTTTCATATATGTGGTAATTATTCATTTATCTTTACATCTTTAATGATACAATTGAATTCATTTCTTATGACAATTTTTTTAGTTTTTACATCTGGCAGAAATAAGCTTGGAAATCCAATATCGATTAAATCATCAACAACTGGAGAATTTTTAATATTCCCGTTTGTTGATTTTCTTAAAATTCTTCCAATAACTTGTATTAGAGACTTTTTCCCAGTAAGATTTGTCCCCAATATAAGTGAACTCAATTGTTCAAAATCAAATCCTTTTCCCGCATAAGAATAAGTTGCGATCATAATTTTCAAATTCTCTTTATCAAGCTCATCTTTTTCATCACCGTAGAATCTTCGATGAGTAATATTTTCTTGATCTAATTCTTCTGATATTAATTTAACCTGAGCTTTTGTAAAGACTAATATTAAAACGACATGCCCTTCTGATAATCTTTTCTTGGCAATATCTATAATTGTTTTTAAGTATTCTTTACTTTTTATAATAATTGAATTATAAAAAGCTTTCCGTTTAATATAATCTGGGGTTTTCTGAAGAATATATGAATATTTTCCAGATAACTTACTATCATAATAATTAAGAATATATGTTGGTTTCAAATCATATTGTTTTGTTTCATATATATTCTCACCAATTGTATTTCTCATTAAAATTTCAGCAATTCCTGATTGAAATGGTGTTGCTGAAAGACCAATAAAGTTTTTGGTTCTAAATAATAATGATGCTTTTGCGTATTTACTTGAACTACTAGTATTATGAACTTCATCATAAAGAACTACGCCAAATTTAGCTCCATCAATTAATTTGAAATTTTTCTCCATATTAGTTTTTATTTTTGATAATAATGTTTGAACAGTGGCTATTATAACTGGTCTATCGGTAATGAAATGCTTACCTTTAATCAGGCCTATATCTTCTACTTTCAGATCAGTAAATGTTAAGAAACTTCCCACCCACTGATTTAATAAATTTTCATTATCAATAATTATACAAACTTTCAATCCAATTTTACTAAGTATATATGAGCTTATTACAGTTTTACCAAAGCCAGGAGGGCATTTAATGATTCCATTAATATGTCCTTGGTGTTTATAAATATCCAAAATTGTTGTAACACTTTCGATTTGTTGGTCGCGTAATTTACCAATGAATTTATAAAATGTTGGAGAAAGATTTGTTGGTTCTTTCATTGGTAATAGTTGTGCTCCATCTGGAAAATTTTTAAAGAATAATCTAGGTAGAAAAATTTTAGTTTCGGTTTCATATAGAGATATTTCTTCAAATCCTTCCGCTAATTGAGGATATTTATTTATAAATTTTTCTAAACCATCCTTCTCAATATAGCACCACACAGATTATTCTCCTTTATTAGATTTTATAGAGTTTAATTTTTCTCTTACTATTTTCATTGTAAGATTTTTTTCATAATTATTTATATTAACTATTCCATCTATCCGATCTGTTATTTGGTCGCAATTTTTCCAAACATCATTTTTTAAATAAAAGTGCATATTATAATCAGTAATTAGGTATTTTTTCTGGCCTGTCGGATTTATATATATCATTATGATCTTACTACTAACTTCACGAACATCAAAGAAGGTTAAATCTGGTGTGACATTTGTTATAAATTTATCACCACTTACTTTAATTTGTTCTTCATGTTTTATTTTTGTTACATTAGTTATAGGTGTATTGACTTGTAATGAATTTAGACATTGTAATACAGTTTCAAAATCTTTTTTAAATTTATTTAAACTCTCAGGATTATAATTAGCAGCGCTTGGATGAATAATTGGAATTATTTGTTGATTATTATTGGTTATAAATTTTCTTCCAGAAAGAGACGATATTCCCCCTTTGAGACCGAACCAGTCTATTGCTTTTGCTCCTAATGGAACTATAACTTTAGCAGGAAATGTTTGTTTAATTCCTTCTACCAATTTCCGACATCTCTTTTTAACATCTTCTGGATTTTTAATTTCACTTTCATTTCTTGTATGGCACAATATAATATTGGTGATTACCCATTTTATATGGCCTGGAATATGAGACATACTTTCTCTTAATGTTTTGCCAGCTTTACCAACAAACGGTTTATTAATTTCAACTTCTTCTATTCCCGGATTTAATCCAAAGAACATTACATCAACCTCTCCACCATCTTCCATATTTGTATCAAGAATTACTGACGGCTTTCCAAATAATTCACAAGATTTACATTCTGCTCGTGATAGAATGTAATTTTTTGCTTCATTACAGAATGTTTGTATTCCTGGTGGAAATTTTCTATAAATGTCTAAAATAAAATGATTTATTTGTTGTGGAGTACTAACAATATTATTATCTTGTGGTTTAATTGTTGTTTTTCCATTGATATGTTCATCAATTTTGTTAATATCATCAAATGTTACAAAATTTAAATTAATAAGGTCATAATAAAAATTCAATTCTGATTCATTAAATTCTCTATCAAATATTTTTTCAAAATATTCTTTTAATAATTGTTTTATTTTTGATTTGTTTTTATCGGCGAGTTCTGTACTTTTAAGATATAGAAGACTTTCCGGAATTGATTTTTTATTGATTCGATTTATATCCAATAAATATGTTAAGCTGTACATTAAATCAATTATATCATATTTATTAAAATTATATAAATGGTTTAGATGCTTATTGATATACCATGTTATATATGGAGTATTATATGTATACAACAGAAATCTTTTAAGAATATTATTATCAATTTGAAATGTTTGAATAATATTCTTAAGTTCTTCTTTTTTTCGTTGTTTACCCAATATCCAGTTTGTCATAGCTTTTAATCCAGCCATGGGGCTATGAGCTTTCTTTTTAGTGATATTTCCTTTCACATTATGCCTCCTTACATTCGTCCAGTTCTTAACCTTGCAAGTTCTTCTACATATCCATATAGATGTAATCCTTTTGATGAAGCAAATATTAATCCAGACGCAACTCCTATTTCATCTGCCATATATTTTTGTAATATTGCAATACCTGCCAGATTCGCAGGAAAACCACCCCATAAATCCCATGATCGAAAATAAGGATAAAAAATTAAAGTATTATCTTTAATTCTCATATCAATATGACGAAGACACGGTGGATCAGTTAATAAATAATCTGTTGGCTGGCCAACTTGTAAAATCGCCTGATTTGTATGAGGGGTTTTTCTTAATACCTGAATAAAATGTTGTATTTGATCATAAATTCTACTACCATATGTATATTGTTCTTTTTCATCAATATGATCCGTCATTATATATGGAAGATATTGATCTATATATCCATTCGCTACCGGATTCGGAATATTAAAATGAGGTGGTATTTGTGGTAACATCAGATCATACATTTCGTTATATGGTAATTTAATCTCAATAGTTGCAAAATCGAATTCCAATCGAGTCTGTCCTGTGAATGATCCATATTGAATCTCATATTTGAAACCAAATTCTTGAATATTATTGACACATTGAAACCAAGCATCTGGTATATCTGCAGCGGTAATATTTACGGAATTGAATATCATTGTTTTTCCTTTTTAATTATGTATTTATATATAACTGTTGTCAAATTTAGATTTTGTAAGCACTTTTTTTGGACTTATTATTTGTTTCTTTTTATCAACAATTTTATTATCTGATTCTTCATAAGGTTCTATTTTATCCTTGAATAATTCCTTTTCAATAAATGCAATTCCAGAAATATCTGATAAAATTATTGGTCGTTCTACAATATTGGGTACACCAAAAAACATATTATTAATAACTTTTGCTTTTTCAATATTATTTGGTTGTTTTAAATCTTTTAGATCAAAATATCTATCAGTTGAATAATATACTCCGAGTAGAGATTTAGTTCCACAAGAAGATTTTAGATCTTGTATATCCTTATACCCATATTTTTTTGCAAATAAGTTTTCATTATCTTCATTAGAAATCTGATGAAGGATTAAATATTTACCTTTTAAATTTCCCAGAAGTCCCTCAATTGGTTCGTTTATTTCTTCAATTTCTTCTACTTCATTAATTATTTCTTCCGGTTCGGAGAGATCAGATACCGGTGTTACTTCTTCAACTATTTCATTAGAAATAGAATCTTCTGATACTATAATATTTTCAAATGAACTCAACTTCCGATTAATTATTGAAATATTTTCAATCAACTGATCAGTTAATGAAGCGAGTTCTTCAAATTTTATTTCAAGCTTTTCTATTTTATTAGAAATGTCAGATGATTGTTTTTTTGGCTCGACAAGCTGGAGGGTTGGTGGATTTTCATTTTTGAAATCCAGAATCAAAGGAATGCAATCAAGACAATACAATCCTGTTGCAGTATATATTTTTGATTCATCTCCACTTTTTACATTATTATCAAAACATCGAACCTGATCAGAAATTTCAAGAAATTCTCCACATCCATCACATTGATATATTGGTTTGAATAATTTAGCACACATATTTGTATCAACTCCTTTTTTATAAAATAAAATAATATTCAATCATATAATTTCTATATAAAATTTGAAAAAACAAAAAGTTCCCAACAAAGGTTTTTTTTGTTGGGAACTATATTAAAGTTTTGTGCTCAGTATTATCGGGTATAAAAATGATTTTATGTATGTCCGTGGAATTATTGTTGATGGATGACTAACATATTTACTATCTTCTGATAGATATTTTTTATTACTACAGAGATAATATTCATTTAACAATTCAGTTAAATTATTTATTAAAAGAATATTCAAATATTGTTTGGAGTAAATTTTTAAAATTTTTTTAAAATTTTCAAAATTATTATGAAGTATCTCTTTTTGTAGCTGCCGGATATATGGTGGAGCATGCTTAAACATACCTTTCACTATAAATTCCGTACCCCTTAAGAAATAACTGGTTCGGTTTGATCTTATATATCTTTCATATTGATATGTATGAAAGATAAAGTTATGCTCTTTTACGAAATTTATAAATTCATATGAAGTTTCTTCATTTATATTTATAAATTTTGATAAAGTATCATCATCACATATTATTATTACACCATCCTTTTTAAGTTCAATTAAAGAGATGTTACCGATATCAAATATAATCCCAATGATAATAATTTTTGAAATAATATTTAATAAATGTAAATATTCACTATCAACTAAACTAGTAGCAATAAAGATATTTCGAGATTTTTTATCCACAATATTATTCATTTGTATAATAAAATCTGATGTTGGTTCAAATAGACATCGACAAATATTGGTAAACGCTTGTCTAATGTCTATTTCAACAATATTGACATTATGCTTTCTCTCAATAGAAAGATATTGATCTGTACTATCCGCCATATACCATGAAATTGTTTTATCAGCTTTTACAACTTCTGAATATTCTTCTGGAAACTTGATTTGGGCATATCTTTTAATTAATTCTTCAAAAAATTTCATATATTTCTCCCAAATTCAACTATAATAAAAGATTACCCTAAAAACGAACCTTAATTAAAAAAAATATTAAGGTTCGTTTTTGCAATACAGTTTTTTAGATTATCTCATAGAATTTTTCATAAATATAATCATCCTGAATTAAATAAATCTCTTTAACTAATGACATATCAGCTTTAGTTTGAACATACCATGTAAAGTAAAAACTTGATATTCGTGTATCTTTATTCATTAACATTTGTAGATTATTTTCTCTTATTCTGATAGTGTCAAAATAGATAATAAATTCAATATTCGTAATTAAATGATAATCAATTTCGTTTGTATCTTCAGTATATATATTATCTAATTTAAAAGATCTATATATTTTATGGAAAACATCTGGTTGTGATTTTTCCATAAATTCATCAAATTGTAGTTTGATACCAACTGGATGACAAATTTTAATTTTCGGCAAAATTGTTGTCGCTAGCAGATTTGATGAAATAGTAGTGATTTTGTCAGATGATAAATTTAATTCTCGAGCAAGATTAATTTCATAAATATTTGGAAAATTTGTAGTGCGAATAATATTGCTATCCCCCTCAATTTTTGGAGTGCATATTATAATATTGCTTTTTCGATCAATTTCTGTTATAAAATCTGGATCTGCAATTATTTGCTTCATATAAATTATTCTCCTACTTTGGGGTTCGCCCATTTAGTTAAATGATTAGTCTTAATTTCTGCAATATGATTATTTTTTATTCCATCTTTATTAATATAAGTTTTGTATGATATTGATCCTTCTATAAGTACTAGAGCTCCGGTTTGTATATTATCTACTGCGGTTTCTGCAATTTTATTCCAACAAACAATTTTGTGCCATTTCTTATAGGTTTGAAGTTCTTGCTTTCTATCATACCATTTATCGATGGTGCTTAATGAGAAATTTGTTACATTTGTTGAATTTGAAGTTTTCCGCAGTTCTGGGTCTCCTCCGATATTACCAACAAGAATAATTTTATTTAAACTACCAATCCATTTTGATACATTTGTGGCTTTAATTTCTGCTACTTTCAGTTTTTTATTATTTTTTTCATAATATCTGTATGATATTGAACCTTCTATTAACACAGTATCTCCTATTTTGAACGAATTTACTGCATGTTCAGCAACTTTACCCCAACAAACAATATGATGCCATTTTTTATAAATTTGTTTCTCATTATTTTTATTTATCCATTCATCTGATGTTGTTAGTGTAAAATTTGTGACTGATGTCTGATTTATGGTATTTCTCAGACTTGGTTCATTTTCAATTATGCCGACTAAAATTATTTTATTATAATTACGTGCCACCTGTCGCTCCTTATATATTATTCACTTCATTTGATAGAAGCCTTTCTTTTATTTTCACTTCAATTTCTTTTAACCTCTTACCATCTTGGTATGATTTTAATATTATTTTCATTTTTTCAAGTGAATTTTTAAACTCCTTAGTTTCCAATTTTCCAATATTCAGTAATGAGCATAATTCATCAATTTCTGTATTTGTTAAAGATTCGCTTTCATCACCAATTGAAAGTATAAGATCCCCCGTTTCCTGATGTATATTTATCCGAATTCGAGAATTTTTAATATCGTTTGTCATAAATTCACATCCTATTGAGAAATTAGTAGAATAGAAATCATGTCCTATTCTACTAATGATTTATATGATGATTTATTTAGCTAAAATTTCAAATCCAGTTGTATAGATGAATTTACAAGCATGAAGAAAGGCATCTCTTTGCCAACCAATGAAATCATAAAAATATTCTCCATTTTTTGGATCTTTTATATTAAACCTAATTTTTCCTTCACCCTTCTGAATTGTGCAAACTGGACGTTCTTGTTGCCAAGTTGCTCCCGGAATTTGACGAAATAATTGTTCAAGACAAATTGTTGCTAAATTTGGTGTGTTATAAGCATTAAATGCTGTTGCCGGATAAATTGTTCCAACAACGGTTCGTTTTAAATTTTCAAGATATACAAGATTGTTCTGAATTGAATTGTTCGTTAAATTGAAAAATGATATTCTCAAATTTCCGAAATCAGCATTGTATGAAATAATTACAATATGAGATTCTCCTGGGGCGGGTTGTTGTTTATTATAAAATTTCGGATTAATCAACCAGAATAAATCAAAAATTTTGTATTTTTGTTTCTCTTGGATATTGGCCGAAAAGTCTGATGAAGACACTGGCATTTGAAATTGATCATTATCCATGTATTGACCTACTGTCATAGATTGATCAAAATTATTAGGGTCTACTTGATTTCCTGTTTGCATAAATCCAGCAGGTGGTGTTCCAAAAGGCGTATCAGTGCTGTTTTCTTCAAACATAATTTATCTCCTTTTTATTTTGTATTATACCTTCTTATACATCTACTCGTTCTGTTTTTAAACTTTCCAAATACATTTCTGCAATTATTTGTGCTACCTTTAGTGTTAGTCGACCTTGAACAGTAATACTTTTTGCTAAATGTTTATTACTGAATCTATAGTTAGCTTGGCCGAATAATCCATATGTAGTATTCATTGTAATTTTAATAGCTTTTTGCCGCATCTCAAAAAAGTTATAATCATAAGTTCCTTTTTGAAATTTATCTCTTTCTTTTTCATAATTATTTCTAAATTCTTTAAGATTCTTCAAAAAATCTGTAAATAACCCTTTTTTAATTTCATGCTTTACAAATAGGCAACCGGAAAGAGATATAATTAAATTATTTTCTTTTAAATAGTTCTCAAAACTTTTTGTCGGAATTTTTATAATTTTAATTGTCGGTTTTAAAATATTTTCAATTATGTACAGATGTTGAATTTGTGGCAACTCATTATTGATCAAATAATCATGACAAAAACTATTATATTCTTTACTCCTCGGGTGAATATCATCAAACAAATCAATAAGCGGTAAAAAATATCGCTTTAATATTATATAATCTTCAATATTTTGAGGATCTAAAATTTGATTTAATGATTTTTTATGACTACTTATTTGATTTAACAAATACGCCATAACAATATAACAATTTTGAATGTAATCTCCTTTGTTTTGTGCCTTCAATATATCTACATATTTTACAATCATTTCATATAAATTTATGTATACATTTTGAGGTATTCCAATTTTAGCCATCAAAGGTTTTTCAATAACTGACATAAAATTATACGTCAAAGGATCAATAATCTTACCGAAAAAAGTATCAAAACTAATATTAAGTTGGTTAATCATATTCGGATACAAACTCGAAGCATCCAAATCAACTATAATTCCATCTTTACTTGTCAGAATTTGGGCATTACTGTTTTTGACATACGCACCTGGATAATGCCCAATAATTGATTTATACATATTTTGGCTTACTTCTTTTATAGTTTTCTTCATCATTTTCGGAATATATAAAGTTGAAATATCATCCTCAGAAATTGATAATGATATTTCTTCTAAAATTCCAAATCTTGTATATTTCCCCTCCTCATTTAATTTATAATTAACATAAGTATCAAATAAGATTGAAGGACCTCTCAAAGATGCTGTAAATGATGTTTTCATTAATCGGCGTAATAAATTGTATGATTCAATATGTTTTAATTTTTCATCCATTCTAACACATAGTGCTACGTCAATTATATTATATAAAAGAAAATTCACTGGATCTGTTTCATAAAATGTATCAAGCGACATTCCTGCTGATTTATATTCTTTTTTTTGCAGATTAAGTTCAGTATTAGACACATAATCCAAAGAATAACTACTTTGTTTTGATCCCATATTTAACCCACCATCATCTCGTGGTTTATAGGCATATAGAAGATCAAGCACCGGATACTCAGGAATTTTAATTAAAAATTTATTAGCATATTTATCAATTTTAACTTTACCAAACTGTGATAAAATCTTATTAATTTCAGTTTCATTTTTATTTAATAAATTACTTAATCTGAAATATATATATGGAATATCAAATTCATCACAATTCCAACCACTGATAATTGTTGGATCAATTTCTTTAATACTATTCCAGCAAGATCTAATTAAATCAATTTCAGTGGTAAATATATTAATTTCCAATTTTTCATTTTCGGTTATATATTTATGTTGAATGAGATCTGTTGTAAAATCATGTATAAGATTTGGAATTTCTTCTTTGATTGGAAATTTATGAATATTCGCATGTTGAAGTAAGAAAAATGATTTGAATGTTTTATTAAAGGTGCTATAAATTGTTATAGAACTGATTGGAAATTTAGCGATATCTATTTTTGGAAATGTTCCACTATTTGATGTATATACTTCAATATCCAAAAATAAAACATTCAATATTTGATCTTTATCAATTGTATCGTTCTTATTTTTTAAATAATTTTGTATACTGTAATATTGTTGATAGTCAAGATCAAGCCCATATATCTGATATGGACTCAAATTCATACTTTTAAATTCCTCAAAAGAAAAAGTTTGCAAAATTTCTTCACCTCCCTATAAGTTATAATTTCTATATAAAAAATGAAAATTTAGAAATTTTCCACAAGTGATATTAAAAATTTGAGGAGGTTTTTATATTTTGTATTTTTTCATTTATATTATCTACCATCTTAGGGATATTCAATAAATTATTGAATAAACTTATTCTAGTAAATCGACTTGTATAAAATCCTTCATCAGAAATTAATATATGAATTTTTTTCCATGACCGAGTCGAATTCATTATATTATTAATTCTATTAGCGTTGAAATGATTTTTGAGAGGGGATTTTTTTGGATTCATATAATCAAATAAGTCACCATCAATATTATCAATAATATCTTCAATAAGAGTTAAAATTAATTTTTCAGGAATTTCAAAGGTTACTTCCGTATTCCATCTATCATCTATTAGATTAATTGATAATCTATCACTAATTGGAATTTTTGGAAGACCTGAATCAAGAACTTTTAATCTAAGTTTCATTTACGATCCTCTATTTATGGCCTCATTAGCAAGTTGATCAGCATGGGAATTTTTAATTCGTGGAATATGAGAAATTTCATACCCATCTCCAAAAAATTTCAAAAGATCGATTGCTTTTTCATATAATGGTTTTAGTCTGGAATTTCGAACCATATAATCTCCTTTTATATGGTTGACTATTAACATGCTGTCCGAATAAATATTAAGTCTGGTGACGTGGTGTTTTTGGGCAAGTTGTACCCCATAAATTAACCCCATGTATTCAGCAGCATTATTTGTTGTATGTCCTAAAAATCTTGAACCCTCGGCTATAATTTTTTGAGTAGAAGAGTTAATAAGAACTATTCCAACTCCAGCTGGACCAGGATTTCCTCGAGATCCTCCATCAAAAAATAAATCAGCTTCTAATTCTTTCATAATTTCTCCAATTAAATTTAACGTTTACTAGCAACAAAAACAGCAGATATTGTATGAGCTTTTGTAACTTCTAAAAATGTATAAGATGTTACTGGCTCAATTAAAACTCCATTTACTCGTACATATCGAATACGATATCCAGCATTTGCTGTTATAACAAATGTTTGACTCTCTCCACGTGGAACCAAAACTTTTCCAAGTGGACTAATTGATCCATTCATTCCAGCAGATGCTGTAATTACATGATGTGTAGCTTCAAAAGTAGCGGATATAACTTTGGGTTTTGTGACATTTGAAAATGTATAAGATGTTACTGGTCCAACTGATACTTCATCTACTTTAACATCTTGTATTTTATATCCTGTATTGGCTGTAATTGTATATGTTTGGTTACCACCATGCTTTACTGTAATTCGTTTTGATGGATGGATTGATCCATTTGCTCCTGATGATGTTGTGATTGTATGACTTGTCACTTCAAAAACAGCAGATATAGTATGTCCTCCTATAATATTTGAAAAAGTATAAGATGATACTGGTCCAACAGAAGTTCCATTTATTTGTACATCATTAATTATATAATTGGGTACAGGCGTTATAGTAAAATTTTTATTTGTGCCATGACTAACTACTATCGTTTTTGATGGATTTATAATACCATTTGGATTTTGCTTAGATACTATTGTAAAACATTCTAATTCTGTTGAAAACTCACTTTCATTCTTCCATGCGTCGTAAGCAGTAACTGCAAAATAAATATTTTTTCCTTCTTCAATTCCAGTGATAGTATATTGTGTTACTTTACCAACATCTATAGATTTATGATAATTTCTAGATGCATTACCATAATATAATTTATATCCAGATACAGGTTCCTTATTAGCATCCCAAGCTAACATAGCTTCTGCCGCAAAACCTAATCCATTTAAAAAAAATGTATAAATAAGAAGACATGATAAATGAATAAAATTTGAAATTTGATTACCCATACTCCTCCTTGATATATACAATTAACGAAAAATCTAGAGAGAAATTTATATAATTTCTCTCTAGATACTTCAATATTTATTGAATTGATGCCAAGATATCACCAACGATATTATCTAGTGCATCTTTGACCTTCCCACCCTTGCCACTTTTATTTTGCTGAGGGTCTTCTGGTCGGGATAAATGTAAATCAATATATTCTTCAATTTTTGCCAACTTATCCGGATCACCAGCCGCATTTTCACGAAGCTGTTTTTTGGTCTGCATAAGTATACGGTTTACCTGAAATTTAGTAACTCCAATTTTCTCTGCAATATCTGAATAAGAATGAGTTTTCACAAGGGTAATAATCTGTTTGACCTGATCTAAATTCATTGGTGGTGCAGGTTTTTTACGATCTTCTGGATCCTTCTTTGTTCTCACTGGTGCAACTTCTGGTACCGCTGTGTTCTCAGTTGGTGATTGTTTTGGAAACGGGAATTGAGCCATTATTTTGCCTCCTAAGTTTGTTTTTGTTTTTGTTGTTTATTGACTTCTGTTAAGATGACCTCCATCTTAACACACTCTGAATTCATAATTGCTCTTTTTAATTCTGTATTTGTTATAATATTTATTAAGTCATTCAATTGCTTATCATTCTCTGGCCATTTTATTTTATACTCAAACCCAGAGCGAATACAAGCTTCTAATTGTTTAGGATTCATTTCCCCTAAACCTTTAAACCTTCTAATTTGAAAACCTTTAGTCTTCATCTGTTCAATCATGGAGAAATCATATATTGGATAATATGTATCCTTTTTGGTTGCTCCATATAGTGGTGGAATAACAATTGAAACATTTCCTGATTTAATAAAATCAGATGCAAATTTTTGTAGTACTAATAAAACTAGGACCACAATATGTTTTCCATCACTATCGGCATCTCCGACAATCTTTATTGATTTATATCGACGATTACCAATTGGTCCCAAAGCTTCAAGTAAGTCTTTAATCTCCTTATTTTTTTGAATTTTTTCAAGAGTTGCAGACTCAACATTTAGGACTTTTCCTTTTAAGGGATATACAGCTTCAGTTTGTTTTATTGTGATTTGTTTAATTGTTCCCCCGGCGGAATCTCCTTCAACAATGTATAATACATCACCTGGGAGCTTCTGACAATCTTTCAGTTTGTTTCCGGCAGAAACTCGTCTATTTGATTTTGCCGATTTTACAGAACTATTAATGATTTTCTGATGAAATTTTCTTTCTAAATTTTCTTCAATGATTTCGATTATTTGATTTACAAACCAGTCAATCTTATATTTTATAGGATCTATAAGAAGTTTTTTGACATCTAATGTCATTCTGACTTTAGTTTGGCTATCAAATTTTGGTTCCGGAATACTCAATAAGATGTATGTCCGCAAACCATTCAAATACTCTCTATCATTAATTTTAAAAAATTTCTTATCAATTTTATCATTTATTGATTTCTTTAATTCTGTATAAAAGGAAGTAATAAACTTTCCTTCACATTCTCTCAAATTTACATTTCCTAAAGTTTGTGAATCATCTTTTTGTATATAAGTTGCATATATTTTTATATGATACTTATTATCTGGTGAACTATAATTTAATAAATATAATTGTTCATCCTCGGCAAGATCTAAACGTTGCTTTACATAAGAAGTAAATTCTATTGATGGAATTGGTTTTTCATTAAATGTAAAACTATTCAATCCAAATATAGATTGAACATATAACAATCTTTCAATAATTGATCGATTATTAAATTCCAAACTTTCAAAATATTGTTTACTGGGTTTAAATCCAATAATAGTTGAATATGCTTCTGTATTTTGTTTAGTCTTAATAGAAACTAATTCAGAATTTTCAAAGGTGTATGTTACTACTTTTGTTTTATCTATTTGATCTCTTGTTTCAACAATTAACCAATCTGATAAAGCATTAACAGCAACTAATCCCACTCCATGCATTCCAATTAATTGGGCGTAATCTTCTGTATTAAATTTTGAACCTGAAAATAATTTTGTACATAATACCTTAATTGAATCATCTTCAGATCCATCTGGAAGTTTCATGGTTGTTATTGGTATTCCTCGACCATTATCACTCACCCAAAATGAACCATCAGCTACATTGTTGTAGACTTCAATAATTGTTCCGAAACCATTTGCAATTTCATCAATAGCGTTATCGATTACTTCTTTAGCTAAATGATCTGGTGTATCAACATCACCGATAAACATTCCGGGACGTTGTCTAATCATTTCGATGTTACCAAGGGCTTCTAATACCATTTTCCTCCAAAAAAATAATTAAAAGGACTTAAAAATAATCATTAATTATAAATATAATTTCTATATGAAAATTTTGAATATCAGAAAATAATTTACCATTCGGTTTTAAGTTTGCCATGTTGTAATAACATTTCATTAATTGATTTTTTCATTTCTTCTGGGTTTATCGTATTTTGTGCCACTTTTAGACATTCTATAGCATCATTAAACCCTTTTTTATAAGACTCTATAATAGATGTTGTGAAATCCTCTAATGAAACACCAACTTGATTTGTCATAAAAAACCTCCTCTCATTAAATTAATTAGGGAGTACTTTCTATAGTACATTTCATCATTTCATAAAAACAGCTTATAAGATGTATATGTGGATATTTCTTTAAGTCTATATCTTCCGAATATTTGCCGATAATAACCTGTAATGGTAAATATTTAATTGTTTCATAAAGTTTCTCAAATATATTTTCATAATTAATATCAAAGTTATTATGGCACATGGTCACAAATGAAGAATATTCCTTCGCAATTATAGAACTCAATGGTGTACTCAAACATATTTTTTTAGCTCCAGGATCGTGTGATATCATAATTTTTTCAATCATTTCATGAATATAACTAATTAAATTATCTTCAATGTTAAGATTCTGTTCTAAACTTTTAAAATCAATAACACCATTATTTGATATAAAAGAAACTTGAATAACATTTATTAAATCTCTCAATCCAGATTTAAAATTTCTATTAACAAACTCATTAAGTTCCATTTGATTATATTTTGCTTTTTCTTCAATAAGAATATATTCAAGTCTCTTTCTAATATCATCAAGATTATCAGATTTAAATTCTATCTGAAAAGTAAATCTTGTACGTAATGCACTATCAATTCTTCTAGGATGATTTGAACAACAAAGAAAAGATACATATTCTTGATATTTTTCCATTAAATCTTCTTTTAACTGTCCTTGAAATTGCCTTGAAGTTCTATCAATTTCTTCAATATATACAATTTTAGTTTTACTAGAAACAGGTTTTCTTGTTACAAAAGGAATAATTTTATCATCAATATCAGATACTGATCGAGTTTTAATTCTAAGCAAATCTGCTTGATTCTTAATAATTTTCCGAATAGTTATAAGTGCTAATGTACTTTTACCCGTTCCAGCTGGTCCAGTTAAAAGTACATTGCCAGGTATATTTTCTTCTTCTATCCACGATTTTGCTAAATTTTTTTGTTCAATAGATGAAAAAACCATATCATCTATATTTATTGGCCGGTGTTTTTCAAACCATGAAACATTCGGATTAATCATCTTATTCTCCTTAAAAAATATATTACCATTACAAAAAACTAACTTAAATATAAAATTTCTATATATAAATAGAAATTTTATATTTTGGAATAAAACTATATCTCAACTTTTGATTTTTTTCTTGAATTCGTAAATTGATTTCATAAACGATATCTTATATAATTATTCAATCGTATGGTCTGTTGTTCGCACATACAGATCATGATTCGCAAAGATGAATATCATTGGTAACGTAATCTCTTTTGGAGATAAAGTTATCATAGTTATCTCTTTTAGTTGTATTTTTTACTCTCTATGGAGACACATTTAATATTCTAATCCCACTGATGATTATTTCCCCATATCTTCCAGGAAACCTTGAAGATCAAAAGGTTTTATGCTTCTTGGTGCTATAGATTGATCTTCCCGGTTGATTTTTCCCAATATGGGAAAATCGCCCGTTTGCGATGGGAAGGTCGAAGCCTTCCTGGTCTACTAGACATATCCACGTGGATATTGATAATGTTTCATTTTTCGGGTTATTATTATTAATAAATAAAAAAAAGGAAATAACAAAAATAGAAAATAAACAAAAAACAACAGATGCTTTCCTATCTGTTTGAGTTCTAAATCAGAAACTCTGATAATTTGAGTTTCTGATTTAGGGTTATAGTTTGTTTTTTAGCTTGATATTAATTATCAGCTGCAACGCCAATTTGTATTGGAGCATACTTATTTACTATTGCGCCATTACCGGGTTGTCTAAATTGATTCCTCCCACAATATGATGATTATTTTAGTTGGGTTAGAAAATCGAAACAATTCTTTTCAATGTTATTAATTAAAGATTTTGCCACTATCAAATCATTTTCTACTTTATTAATATCAATAACTGTTTCAACTAAATGTTTAATAGTTCTTTTATTACATATATCAATAATATTTTTGTCGCTTATTTGTTTAATTTCTTTTGACCATTTATTTTGATTAATATCAAACATATCAATCTCAACACTTAGATCATTAGTGTTTTTTAATTCATGATATTTCGTAATAATTTCCCCAATAGTATTGGATTTGTATATTTCAAATATATATCTGATAATTTGAACAATCATCAATTCGAATTTTTTACTTGATAATTTATTATATTCATCTATTTTTTTAAGTTTAGCGGAATATTGCCAAAGATTATAATTATTTATTAGAATATCATCAATTCCAAAAGTATCTACATTTCCTTCTTGATTACAAAATATGCAGTTAAAATTTACATTTTTAATTAAATGTGTATTCCATATTTTTTTACCTAATTCTTGAAGATTTGTTCCTTTTCTTTTAGATTCAATTATGATGTTTAATTCACTACCAGATTCATCTAAAATATTAATATCTAATTTTTCTGCATTTGATTGTAGAGATGTAAATGATGTATTCGGTACTTTTCCTTGAATTTTTATTTGTTTAGATTCTAAACTTCCATGAGGAATTATATTAAGTGTTGAAATTCCTTTGGTTAATAATTTATTTATTTGATTCGCCTCCAGCTCTTGAATATCACAATTTTTAAAATTTGGGGAAACTTCAACTTCCGGACCCTTCTTTTCCAATAAATAAACTAATCTTTTTGCAAGGTCTTGAATTTTAAATTTCGGAATTACAGTTTTATAAAATGATATACCAATTATTATTCCATGACCAATTAATCCTAATGGTAATGGACATGGAAGATACCTTGGTTCTGGTTCTAATTCAAATTCTTCATAAGGTACATAATTAATATATTCGAACGCTAGGTCTTCTACCCATTTTTCTAACATACATTCTGTATATCTATATGATGCTGCCCCATCATCATGAAGTCCAGGAGATCCCCAATTTCCTTGTCCTTTTACATATCCTTGATCTACTAAATTAATTAAAGTACCATATATACTTGCATCTCCATGAGGATGATATGTTCCCAAACAGGCACCAACAATTTTGGCACTTTTAACAAGATCTTTTCTAGCTATTTCATGAAGAGTTAAGAGAATTCGGCGTTCAACTGGTTTAAGAGCGTCAATATGTGATGGAATCGCTCTAAATCTATTAATATATCTTCCATATTCTGAATAATATATCGGAATAATCTTTTGCACGTATAAAAGCTCCTCCCATTTATTTAGAATTAGATAAAAATTCTGGGTTATGGTCACTTAAATTTGTATATCTAATATATGATAAAAATACTAAATCTAAATTTTGATAATATAAATTAGACTTAGTATAATATTCCTTTTCCAAAATCAGATTATTATCAAATAAATTATTACTCATTAATGTTTGATTATTTCTTTCTTTTATTTGATAATTTTTTAATAACTCAATATTCTCTTTCAAGAGACTACATATGAATTCTGAATGAATTTCGAGATTTGTTAAAACTCCAATTGTTGATAATTCAATATCTATAATCTGTTTTCTATACTGTTGATAGAAACGTAATGCGATTGCCGCTAATACAATTGGTATTAAGCGAATTCTATCATCATAATTTAACCAATCTCGTTTATATTGAAAATCTTTAATTTTTTGATGTATTATGTGATGGGAGTTATATATTGGTATCTTTTTTTCTACATAAATATTGACTTTATCAATATTTTGATCTATGATAAAGTCATCAAGATATGGACAATAAGTTTTAATAAATTCGATAATTTCTGGAAAATTATCTAAATTAAGAATTCGGATAGTTTTATATT
>CAYSWG010000010.1:18535-21230 GCA_964434465.1 uncultured Geobacteraceae bacterium | reverse complement strand
CTGCACCTGCCCCTTCGTGCAGGGGGAACCCTCCTGCCTTCAAGCAGCCTTCCACGAGCAACTCTCCCCCAAGCTGCTTACGGCGGTATTGGCGTTCGACAAGCCAGACCAACTGCATCGGTCACTGACCAGGCTGGGCCGTAGCCTGGGAGCCGCCCGCGCCACGGTTGATGCGGCGATTGTCAAGGCACACGAGGCACTCAGCGGGCTGTTTCGTGACATGCACGACCAGGGCAGGCAGCTTCTCCGGACCCTTGCACCGGACGAAAAAGCAATTGTGTTGTTCGGCCGCTCCTACAATGCCTTCAGCCAGGCGGGCAACATGGGCATCCCTCACAAATTCGCCAGCCGCGGCTACCGGATACTCCCCCACGATGTTCTGCCGCCGGAAGTACTGAACGGCGAAGCAGCCGACACCATGTACTGGGGGAGCGGTCAGGGGATTCTCCGGGCAGCCCAATTCGTCAGCACCCACCCGAATCTTTTTGCCGTCTATGTGACCAACTTCAGCTGTGGACCGGACTCCTTTCTCACGGGCTATTTCCGTGAAACAATGGGCAGCAAGCCTTCCCTCATCCTGGAAATCGACGCCCACACTGCCGATGCAGGGATCGACACCCGTATTGAAGCATTTCTCGATGTCATCGCCAGCCACCAGGAAGTCACCATGGAAACAGGGAACCCAGGGGAATTCAGGCCAACCCGGATCACGGTTGTGGACGGCAGCCACCACATCGAAACGGGCGACGGGCGGCGGTACCGTCTTACCGATCCACAGGTGCGCCTGATACTCCCTTCCATGGGTGAAGCGGTCAGTGCCTGTCTTGCAGCAGCAATGCGCCACGTGGGTATCAACGCCCTGGCACTGCCGGCACCCGGTCAGGAGGAGCTGACGAAAGGCAAGTCCCATGCCACCTGTAAGGAATGCCTGCCCCTGCTGCTCACTACCGGTTCTCTGGCCCGCTATCTTGAAGAAGACCGCCCCCCGGGGGAGGTGACCGTATACTTCATGCCGGAAACTGACGGTCCCTGCCGTTTCGGCCAGTACAACGTCTTCATGAAAAATTATATCCGCAACAACCGCATCCCCGATGTGACGGTATACTCCCCTTCTTCCGTTAACGGATATGCAGGAATGCCGTCCGGTCTGACCCGCAGGGCGTGGGTTGCCGCACTCATCGGCGACGGCCTGGAGGAAATCAGGGCAGGCCTCCTTGCCATAGCCGAGGATCGCGAGCATGCCCTGACCGTATACGGGGAAACAGTGCGCCGCATCACCGACGCCCTTGTCAAGGAAGGCTATGCACAGCTGCCGCGAACCCTGCGTCGGGAGATGGCCCGACTCGCGCAGATCCCCAGGAAGTGTTCCCTTGATGGATTGACCCGCATTGCCCTGGTGGGGGAAATTTTTGTCCGCCGGGACAACTTCTCCCGCCAGTTTCTGGCGGAACGCCTCGCTGCGCAGGGTGTACTGCTGCGCACCGCTCCGGTAACCGAATGGCTCCATTATACGGTTGCCTGCGCTGCCGAAGGCCTGAATGGACCCATCCCCCTGAGAAAACGCCTGGCGCTCCGCCTGCAGCAACATGCCATGGGCTGGGAAGAGCGCCGCATCAACCGGATCCTGGCTGAATCGGGGTTGCATGACGGCCACGTGGTGGCAATGGGGCATCTGCTGACCAAGGGCGCACAGCTTCTTCACCCCGAGCTGACCGGTGAAGCAATTCTCACCATCAGCTCTGCCCTGACCGACCTGGGCGACGAAGCCCATGGCGTCATCAGCATCGGCCCCTTTGGTTGCATGCCCTGCAGAATCGCCGAATCAATCCTCACCTACCGCCTCACTGCTGAAAAAGCGTGTTTTTCCCGTAAGAACAGTTCTTTCTGGGCCAAGCAGGGGAAACAGCTGCCCCTGCCCTTCCTGGCCATCGAAAGCGACGGCACCCCCTTTCCGCAACTGGTGGAGACCCGCCTGGAGAGCCTCCTCTTGTCGGCAGGCCGACTCCGGGAGGCGCTGGATAAAGCCAGGAAGTCGACGTAAACACGCTGAACAGACTCAGTATTCTTTGAGAATAAGCTCCGCCAGCTCCTTACGGCTGCCCTCCTCCTGCACCGCCCGTTCCGGATGCCCGAGGGCAAGAACGGCCATGAGTTCAAGATGATCCGCCAGTTCCAGGGCGTGGCGCACCGCCACGGAATTTTTCAGGATCTCACCAAGCCAGACCGCACCCAGACCAAGGGCATGGGCAGAGAGGAGCATGTTCTGCAGACAGGCGCCAATGGCCTGATAGTCTTTTGTTGCATGGTACATGGCATGCCGGTCAACAAAAACGGCAATGGCAACCGGAGCCTGTTCAAGGATGCGTCCATAGTGAGTCAGTCGTGCCAGTTCGGCGCGTTTTTCCCTGCTGCGAATCACCACGAATCGCCAGGGCTGATTGTTCAGCCCCGACGGCGACCAGGAACCAGCCTTGAGAACCTGGTGGAGTTGCTCGTCGCCGACGTCCTTGCCGGAATAATCCCTGACACTCCGTCTGCTGTAAATTGCCGTCAGTACGTCCATCTTCTCTCTCCTTCCTTCCTTCCTTCCTGCCGCAGGCACCTTGCTTGCGACTCCGGGAGTGCCTGTTAGTATTCAAACTACCCATCAACCACCGGTGACCGGTATCCCCCCCCGGGGGGGGGGGGGGGGGGG
>CAYSWG010000010.1:0-18429 GCA_964434465.1 uncultured Geobacteraceae bacterium | reverse complement strand
GGGGGGGGGGGGGGGACGCTGCCATGAAAATTTCTCTCGTTTTTCCACCGTATTACCTGCAGTCACTCTATAACCTGCCGCCGCTGGGCCTCTTGTCCCTGGGTGCCGTCCTGGGTCGGGCCGGACATGAGGTGGCGGTGATCGATCTGGTTCTGGCCATCCGCGAGAAGAAACTCCGGATGGACAGCGCCATCTATCATCATGCTGCAGCACTGATTCTGCGTGATGAACCTGAGCTGGTTGGTTTTTCCGTACAATGCACCACATTCCCCGGGGTGGTCCGCATCTGTCAGATTCTCAAGTCCAGCAGACCGTCACTGCCCATTGTTCTTGGAGGCCATGATGTGTCCTTTGTGGATTATCAGGCCCTGGAACACTTTCCCTGGCTCGATCTGGTACTACGAGGCGAAGGGGAGCTGACCATGGTCGAACTGGCAAATGTCCTGGCCGCCGGCGCGGAACCGGACGGCGTGCCCGGTATAACCTGGCGCAAAAATGGCCGTATCGTCCGTAATAGGGACCGCTCCCTGATCAGTAATCTGGACGATCTCCCACCTCCCGATTACGATCTGGTCCCCTCCCTGTCACGTTACCGTGACGCCTGCCGGATTCCACGCAGCATTGCCATCCTTGAAGTGGGACGTGGCTGCCCCCACCAGTGTGTCTATTGTTCGGAATCGGTCATGTGGCGACGTCAGACCCGCACATTCTCCATCCCGCGCATCATCGGCGAAATGCGCCACCTGCGGGATGTGCACGGCGCGGAATGCTTCCTCCTCGCCTACGATCAATTTACAGCCAACCGGCAGTTTGTGGAAACATTCTGCGGGGAAATCATCGCAGCGGGCCTTCAGGAAACCCCCTGGTACTGCATTTCGCGTCTGGACTCCATGGACCTGCCATTGCTGCAACTGATGCGGCAGGCGGGCTGCGAATCCATGTGCTACGGTATTGATTCCGGTTCGAAACGAACCCTGGCATTCATTCACAAACAGATCGATCCGGCAATCCTGCTGGAGCGGGTGCGGGATACCATGAACGCAGGCATGGTACCGACCCTCAGCTTCGTCATCGGTTTTCCTGAAGAAGAACGGCGGGATATCGACGCAACGCTCACCCTTGCTCTGCAAACTGGCAGCCAGGGCATGAGCAATCCGCTCCTGCAACTCCCCACCGTACTGCCCGGTACGGAACTGCACCAGCGCTATGCCGCGGTATTGGTCCGGGAAACCGACACGTATTTTTCCCTGGGACTGGAGTTCCATAACGGGCAACGACTTCCGGAAGACATTCAGCTGATCCAGTCTGCCCCCCTGTTGTTCAGCAGCTTCTACAACCTGCCCTGCAGCGGCATGTCCCTCTGCGAACTGAACAGCCTGGCCGCCTGGTTTCCCCTGGTCATCAACCTCTTCCCCAAATCGTTTCTGCTCCTAGCAACAGCCCTGGATACATCACCGAGTCGGCTCTTTGACCGCTTTCTCAATTGGGTGGCCGACGGAGAGGGGCTACCAGCTCCGGCACTCAACGGCGACCTCTGTCGAAGACACTTTTCAACCTTCAGCACCGCCCAACTCCACAATACGGCGCGGGCATCCTGGTCCCATATCCCGGAAATGATCGAATACGAGTTACGCTCCCTGCCCGGCGAGAATGCCGGCCGGACCGGGACCCCGGGAACAGCGGAAACCATCCTGATCGACAGCATCGGTCCGGTTGGAGGAGTTGGTTTTACCATCAGGGAGTTTTCCCGGAATATCCCGGCGATCATCGACGACCTGCGTCAGGGCGTTTTTCGAGAGGACTATGCCCTGGAGCAGGTCATACTGCTGTTTATTTCCCAGCCCGGCAACCTGGATGTGGTGGAAATCAACGACTTTGGCAGGGACCTTCTCCTCGGCATCGACACAGCACCATCGCTGACTGACCTTGCTGGAAATCTCCACCCCCAGTATGGAGAAACCCTTTCAGCCGAGACCTTCCAGGAGGAGTGTCGAACCGCCCTGGGACAATTGGCAGAACTGGGAATCCCCTGGCCGAAGCACTGGCCTGGACTGCCTCTCTGACAGGAATCCACCGAGCCACAAAAACCGGCAGCGGTGAAATATGCCGTCCCTTCCCTTGCCAAACGGACAGGATCGGTTTAACTTACAGCTGGCACCACGTTTTCAACGTACCGCGTGAACCCTGATTACCTGACGAAGCAGCTAACAATTCTGCAAGGAAAGGAGGTGATCCCATGTTGAAATTTCGGAAAGTTGAGCGCAAGTCAGCTGCCGGCGCCGGCTGCCACGCACCGTCCTGCCATGCTCCCGCCTGCCATGCCCCGGCGTGCCACGCTCCTGCCTGTCATGCTCCGGCATGATATCGCAATCACTGTTCCGGCGGATCGCCTTCGGGGTGGTCCGCCATCTTTTTTATACGAACCGCTGCACACCAAGATAGCCCGCCATGGCACCCATGCAGAAACCTTCTAAACTTCGCTGTGTTGATGGCCATGTTGATCTGCTTTACGATCTGCAACGCCATCATCCCAACAGCAGTTTCCCGGCACTGACCGAAGCCTGGATCAGCAGGGAACGGCTGCAGCAGGGTGGCGTGGCGGTATTTGCCGGAACGGTCTACTGTCAGGACACACGAAATGGTCCACAGCAGGCCACCGAAAACCTGTTGTCGCTCTTAACATACGTCGATCGACACCTGCAATCCCTGCCCATCCTTACCACGGCCGGGGAGTTGACTGAACACTGGAGCAACGACAATGGTCCAGGCATGGTGTTGCTCCTGGAAAATGCCGATGCCCTGCTGGATCTTCCCCTTGAAACGGTTCTGGAGCGCGGCATCAGAGTAATCGGCCTGACCCACGTGGGACGAAACAGGCTCGGCGACGGCAATGGCGTGAAAGAACCAACCGGTCTGACCGGAGCAGGCCGACGACTGGTTCGGGGCCTTGCCCGGGCCGGCTGCACCATCGATACCGCACACCTGTCCGAACCATCGTTCCGCGACGTGGCAAGGCGTTACGAAGGGCCGCTCATCAATTCCCATACGGGGCTTCGCGCCTTTAACGACATTCCCCGCAATCTGCACGATTGGCAGATCCGCCAGATCATCGACCGGGGCGGCATCATCGGCATCGCCGCATGCCCTGAACTCCTTGCGACCGACAACTCCGCGGATCTTGACCTCTTTTTCCGTCATCTTGACTATTGCGTACAGCGATTCGGTCCGGAATCAGTCGGTATCGGCTCCGATTTCGGCGGCTATGACAGTGTCTGCCGCGGATTGGAACATCATGGCTGTTTGCCGGCACTGGTTACATTACTTGTCGCTGCCGGCTACCCGGCAACGGCGGTCGAGTCAATCATGGGCGGCAATTGGCTGCGTGTCTACGGGAATATCCTGCCGGAGTGAGCGCATTCAGATAATGCCATGGAGCGGTCCGCCCGGTGCGCCCAGGGCATCCACCCTGCGCTCTACGGCAGGATCATCGGCCAGAGCAGGCGCATGGTGGGGCTTGATCCGGGCATCGATTATCAATGACCCGGTACAGCCCCAGTGCTTGGCGTGGGAAAAGGCGCCAATTCCCGAGATGTCCGAGGCGGGATTGGAGCGGGTAAAGGTCACCCACAAGAAATTATCCAGTGTACGGGAAGTAAAGTCGCTGTCGTCAACCAGGACAAGCAAAGGGAATCCCTCAACAGCGGCCCTATCGGCATGGAATGATGCCAGTTGTTCCACGGTGCCACCGCACACCGCACTACCCTCAGAAGGAAGGCTCTGCACCGCCAGAACACCGGGCATACAGATTCGCGGCTTGCAGAAACCTTCCGGCAAGGTGAAATCAACGGGAAGAGCCGTTGCCAGGGAACGGATGACCGGACCGGCCACGGCGATAATTACTTTTGAACCCTGATTCAGCCCTGTTCCGGTGTAATCCAGGGTATCCATGGTGCTGGCTGTCTGAAAATGCAGATCCCGCTGCCAGTCAACCCGCTGCAGGATATGGCGGAAAAAAGATTCGACATGGTGCGGATCAAGAGACGGGTCGTCTTCCCCGGCGGCAATGATCAGATACTTGCTCAGGGACAGCTGCCCCTGCCCCAACAGGGCGTGTGCCAATGTCAACAACTCCATGGGACGCCTCTGGAGACTGTACGGCACGTACCGCTCTGCCCCTGCAGCAAGAAGCAGGGCATGAACGCCGGAGGCGTCAACGGCGTGGACTGCGGATACACCCGGCACAACCGCAGGAATCAAGGGTCCTGTCAGTTCATGGATGAACTCACCCAATACTGAATCTTCCTGGGGAGGCCTGCCAACCGTCGTAAACGGCCAGATGGCGTCTGGCCGATGGAAAACATTGGTGACCCTGATAACCGGGAATTCATGGCACAGGCTGTAATAACCGATGTGATCGCCAAAAGGCCCTTCCGGCAGAATACGTCCAGGATCCAGGTATCCGGTGATGCAGAAATCAGTTTCTGCCGGCATCGGCAAAAGGCCAGGCCGATGCGCAAGCGCTATGCGACGACCGCCGAGCAAGCCAGCAAAGGCCAGCTCCGGCATGTCTTCTGGCAGGGGCATCACTGCGGCCACCGTCAAGGCTGGTGGACCACCGACAAAAACGCTCACCGGCAACGGCGTCCCCTGGCGTAAAGCTTCGGCATGATGTCCGGCAATTCCCCGGTGAATCTGGTAGTGGATGCCCACTTCTTCATCGGGACGATACTGCCCACCGGACAACTGGATGCGGTACATGCCCATATTGGAGTGGCGCCACCCCGGCCGAAGCGGATCCTCCGTATAAACCTGCGGCAACGTTATGAACGCGCCGCCATCAGCAGGCCAGGATTTCAGATGGGGCAAAGAGCTGATTGCTGTTCGACAGGCAAGAACCGGAGCGGAGCGGACCGTTTTCGGGAAGAGGTTCAATAGATGGAGCGGGAGGCGCAGCGTGGAGAGAATGTTGCTGTAACAACGAACGGGATCCCTTCGCAGCCGGGCGATCTCCTCCAGCACGGGAAGGGTGTCTCGAAAGATGAAGCGCAGGCGGTGCCGGGATCCAAATAGGTTACCCAGCATAGGGAACGGGCATCCTTTGACCCGGGTAAAAAGCAGCGCCGGGCCAGCGGCCCGGTAGACCCGCCGTTGCACGGCGCCAATTTCCAGTTCCGGATCCAATTCCACGTTGATGCGGACAAGCTGGCCACGGGACTCCAGATCGTCAACACACTGGCGAAGATTTCGATACCCCACGCTGCCTCCCCATGGACCGGCGGAACGTCACACCTGTCCCAGCATCATCGGTTCCCATCGGCATCATCTCCCTGCCGACTGGAATCTCTCCGTTTGTGATACACAAGGACAAAAAAGTAATAGGCGATAAGAACAGGCATGGTTGCCATGCTCACCTGGAAATTGCCTAGAAAAAGATGGTAGGTGCCGAACGCTATTATGGCTAAAACTATTATGATCTGCACGGCAGCAAACAGTCTCATGGTCATGGCATGTCTCTTGTCCAGTTTCTACTCTGGAATGAATCGAATCCCTTGAAACGACACGGGGGCGAAGTAATCGCCCCCGTGCCGTTTCAAGGATTATTACCGGCAGTACTCATGCCGGCATTAACCCTTGACAAGGAACTCTCTTCCGAAGGGGGAGAGTTCGCGCAAACGCTGGATGATCGGCGGCAACTCCCTGATAATGGTATCGATTTCCGCATCTGTCGTAAACCGTGACAGGGAGAAGCGAATGGAGCCATGGGCGCAGGTAAAGGGAACTCCCATGGCTCGAAGCACATGGGATGGTTCAAGCGATCCCGAAGTGCAGGCACTTCCCGACGAGGCGCAGATGCCCTTTTCGCTCAACAGCAGCAGGATCGCCTCACCTTCGACAAACTCAAAGGCCACCGATGTGGTATTGGGCAAGCGCTCAGCACCGCCGCCGTTCAGCCTGACATTGGGTATCAGGCGAAGGATTTCACCTTCCAACCGGTCACGCATGGCCTTGACCCGGGTATTTTCATCGTGGAGATATTCACCGGCCAATTCGCAGGCCTTACCCAAAGCAATGATCGACGACGTGTTTTCCGTGCCGGCCCTTCGACTCCGCTCCTGATGGCCACCTACGAGGAACGGCCGAAACGGCACCCCTTTGCGCAGATACATGGCGCCGATTCCCTTGGGAGCGTGCAATTTGTGACCGGAAACGGCCAGCATATCCACCGTCGATGTGGCCATATCAATGGGAATCTTGCCCACAGCTTGCACCGCATCAGTATGATACAGCGCTCCTTTTTCCTTGACAATGGCGCCAATCTCTTCGATGGGAAAGACCACTCCCGTCTCGTTGTTGGCGTACATGACCGATACTATCGCAGTATCCTCGTCAATGACACTGCGCAACTCATCAAGGTCAAGCCGCCCTTCGCCATCCACGGCCAGTTCCGTAACCCGATACCCGCGCTTGGACAGGTTGCGGCAGAGGGTCAGGACCGCCGGGTGTTCAACCCGGGTTGTAATGATATGCCGTCGCTCGGGAAATACTTCCAGAGCGGAACGGATTGCAGCATTGTCGCTTTCCGTCCCGCAGGAGGTAAAGATGATTTCTTCCGGCTGGGCGCCAAGCAAAGCTCCGGTCCGCTTGCGGGCCTCGTCGATCTTTTTCTGCACCTGACCGCCGAAGAAATGCATGGAGCTGGGATTGCCGTAGAGTTCACAAAAATAGGGGCGTATCTCTTCGAAGACCGCCTCATCGACCTTTGTTGTGGCATTGTTATCCGCGTAGATTTCTTTCATCCCTCAACCTCCACCACAACAATATCTTCTGCGACGAATTCCCGCAGCTTGTTCTCGACAAATTTTGCAGTATGACCGGAAGAGACGCAACCGGCACACGCTTTACGGAAGGCAATCTGCACGGTACTGCCGGAAATATCCATCAGCTCCAGATCACCGCCATCGGCCCAGAGAAGCGGGCGTACCTCATTTTCCAACACCTCCTGCACCAGCTGCATCTTGCGCAGATTGGTCAGTTTCTCGGGACGTTTACGCTCAACTTTTGGCTGCTCACCCATTACTTCGGCAATAAGTTCATTGATTCTCGGAACACATCCACCGCAACCTCCTCCAGCCTTGGTAAAGTGCGTCACCTGTTCGGCAGTGTGCAACTTGTTTTCGCTGATGACTTTTTTCAGGAAGAGATCGGTGATGCCAAAGCATTTGCATACCACTTCGCCCTCCATCTCCCCTTGGCCGTGATCATGGGACGGAACCGGTCCGCCGCGATACTTGGCTATGGCCACTTCCAGGGCTTCCTGGCCCATGACGGAACAGTGCATCTTTTCTTCGGGCAGACCACCGAGAAATTCGGCTATTTCCTGGTTACTGACCTGGAGAGCTTCATCAAGGGTTTTGCCTTTGATAATTTCCGTAAGCGCGGAAGACGATGCAATGGCGCTGGCACATCCGAAGGTCTGAAATTTGGCATCGACAATCCGTTCCTTGGCTTCATCGAGCTTCAAGTACAACTTGAGCGCATCTCCACAAGCAAGACTGCCGACTTCACCAACTGTATCAGCGTCGGGAATATCACCAACATTCTTCGGGTTAAGAAAGTGTTCACGTACTTTGTCAGTATAGTCCCACATAGAAACCTCCATAAGGCAAGATAGTGTAAAGTGTGCTGCACGACAGCCTGAACTGCGCAAAATCAGAGCACTGGAATCGGAGGCCGGTCTTTATCCGGCAATGAATTGTTTGCCCGCCCGCAGAATGCACGTAAGCTGTTCTTCCGATGCTGCTTCTCCATAAAGGCGAACAACCGGTTCCGTACCCGATTTTCGGAAGAGCAGCCAGCTGCCGTCTTCCAGAAGGCACTTTGTGCCGTCGATGGTTACCACGTCCTTTAGGGCAATTCCGGCAAAATTACCTGGCAATGCCTGCATTTTTCTGGAAAAACCTTCGTCAAGTTCCGGTGAAAGCCGGATGTTCTCCCGACGCGTCACAAAAGTGCCAACTCTGGCATATAGCCTGGCCAACAGCTCACGGAGTGGCCTCCCCTCACGGGCTGCCATTTCTGCTACCAGGAGGCAGGCAAGTATACCGTCCTTCTCAGGGACGTGCCCTTTAATGGTCAAACCGGCGCTTTCCTCACCACCAATAACGATCCGGTCTTTACTGATTAGTTCAGCAACATACTTGAACCCGACCGGAGTCTCGAATACTTCACGATCATGCATCGCTGCTACCGCATCAACGAAATGGGAGGTGGCGACGCTGCGTGCCACCCCACCGGAAAGATCGCGGGTTCTGATAAGATAGTCCAGCAACAGGGCAAGAATATAGTTTGGCTCAATATAGGTTCCGTCATCGTCGATGATGCCGAACCGGTCCGCATCTGCGTCCGTGGCGATACCCAGAACAATTTCGGGACTTTTTTGCACCAGACTGATGAAATCCTGCATGTACTCCCGGGCAGGTTCGGGTGGGTTACCGCCAAAGTACGGGTCAGGAACGGCATTGACCAAATGATTGGGCACACCACAGCGCACAAAGGGTTCATCGAGATATGCGCGACCGGCTCCGTACAAGGGATTTATGGCAATGCCTTTCAACCGCGCCACGGCGTCAAAATCCACGTGGCGTTCCAGGGCAGCAAGGTAATCCGGGCGGGGATCGATTTTTGTGATCGTGGCAGGAGTTATGGAATGCCCCACGACACGATCACCCACATCTCCGGTCAATTCGTTTGCCCTGCGTTCAATGTCGCGAGTTGCTTCAGGCAACGCCGGCCCGCCCCAAGCTGGTGAAAACTTGATACCATTATACTCGCAAGGATTATGACTTGCCGTAAAATTGAGTACCCCTGCAGTTCCCCGCCGCAATACTGCATGGGAGAGAACCGGTGTTGGCGTATCACGGTCACAAAGAAACACGGGGATGCCGGATCGCGAGACTATCCGGGCAGCCTCATCGGCAAACACGGGCCCCATGAATCGGGTATCGTAGCCGATAACCAGTCCCAGATTACCCTCGCCTCGATCCAACACATGGTCTGCTACTGCCTGGACAACCCTGCGTACATTGGCAAAAGTGAACTCCTCACAAAAAATTCCACGCCATCCGGACGTGCCGAAAGCAATTCGCTTCATCAACCACTCCTCTTTACGCGTAGTATACGGGCTCGATCTCCTCATCCATGCCGGCGAACAGACTGCCGCACCCATACTGCCTCCGGGAGTTTTTACGCCAGGAACTCCAGTCAGAAAACTTCCGTAGCGTTAAAAAGTAATATAAGTGCTACGAATGAGTCAAGGGAAAGGACCTGAAGCAACTTTTTTTCTTGTTGACATTATTCTTTTGAAATTGATAGAGTCGAGATGCTCGTGATTATAGATGACCATGAAGGAGGATGCACAATGCAGTGTCAAACGGTACTCCCAGGTACCGAGTGTACATTCTGGGGAACTAATGGTTGTATTGTAAGCGGAGGCTCCTGCCAGACCATCGTGGAGAACTGTGAAGGTTGTGAAAGAATTGTCGATGGAGCAATTGGCAAGGTTTGCAGCGCATACCCTGTCCCCCAGAAGAAATGGACCACCGGCATATGCAACTTTGCTACCCACGTCAAGGTTGAAATCAAGACGGAAGAGCTTAAAATCAATCCGCTCAAGGCTTCGAAGAAGGCAGCGGGTAAAAAGAAGTAGTTTATTGACTACCGGTTTTATGGGGAGGATTGTATCCTCCCCATTTTTCGTTCGGCATGAATCGTAATACCGGTATTTTTTCCAGCAGACCAATCTCCCACGCATCCCGATAAAATTCCCGCACACCTTCCAAATGTAACGGTGTCAAATCATAGGATATCGTCCGCCAGTAATCCACCAAAGAATCAGCTGGTATCCACGCACGAACCGGACTGTTTGCGGCAAGCGACCCCAAGGTCCTTCTGGCAAGCTTCTTCGCATGCAGTAGCTGTGCATTTATTCGAAAAGACTCTTCAGGCGCCCTCGCTACCGTCTCGCCCCTGATCATCCACAGGGCAAAAACAAAGGGAAGGCCTGAATAGCGTTGCCATAGTTCACCCAGATCGTACCGGTACCGGTGGGGCAAATCTCCTTTCCAACGGAGTGCCGTATCACCGATGACCAGGACCGCAGGGCAGGACGTAAAGGCCTGCAACAGATCCGGGGGAGCAACATCGACAAAGGAATTTGAAAAACCGAGATATTTCTTTAAAAGGATGCGCAGCAGGGCAGCAGACGTTTCCGATTCACTGGTCAGGGCAATGTACGCCCTGTCAAGCTTGCTGAGGGGGGTTCGAGAGAAAAGCAGGACGCTTCCGACGGGGCCTTCCGAACTGATGGACAAGTCGGGAAGCAAGAGCAGTTCTTCAGCATGACGGGCATAGAGAATTGATGAGGAGGGACAGAGGTCGATTTCACCGGCGAGCAGCTTCCTGTTCAACTCTGCAGGGACACCCTCGATAAATTGATAATCGGCGCAATCATAACGATCACGTAACGTGGAAAATATCGGCACACAATTGGCGTAACTGATCTGCCCGATACGGAGTGTCACGATACTCAAACCTCCGGGCTTCAGGCCGGGCACACAGACAACACGGTGCGAAAATGAAACCTATTCAAGCTCTTCGAGGCTATCTATGTACTCATCTGCAGAAAGAAGCAGTTTCAATTCTTCACGATCCGAAATGGCGATAATGGCCAGCCAACCGCTGTCATAGGGGTCATCATTCAAAAGGGAAGGATTGGCCAGTACCTCTTCGTTGACTTCCAGAACCGGACCACTGATTGGTGCATACAACTCAACGACGGTTTTTCTCGCTTCAATAGAACCGAATGAATCTTCCTGCTCAAGTTCATAGCCGGTATCCGGCAACTCTACCAAGGTGATTTTTCCCAGTTCTTCCTGGGCAAAATCAGTGATCCCGATAACAGCCTTCTCACCTTCGACACGTAACCAGATATGCTCTCTGCTGTACTGGAGTTCTTCTGGGAAGTCCATGCTACTCAAACACCATCCTTTCGAGAAAACCGGTATCCAGATGTCCCTCGACGAAATCCTTGTTGCCGAGAATACGCCTGTGGAAGGGAATCGTGGTTTTTATGCCTTCTATGATGTATTCATCCAATGCCCGATTCATTCTGCAAATGGCGTCCTCCCGTGTATCAGCGTGAACGATGAGCTTGGCGATGAGTGAATCGTAGTGGGGAAGCACAGTATATTGGTCATACACGAAAGAATCGACACGGACACCAATCCCGCCTGGTGTATGATAGGCGGTAATCTTACCGGGACTGGGTGTAAACCGTACCGGATCTTCGGCATTGATGCGACATTCAATGGCATGGCCCTTGATCTTCACATCCGATTGTTTATATCTCAGTTTTCTACCTGCCGCAGAGAGAATCTGCTCCCGGACGATATCGATTCCCGTAACCATCTCCGTCACCGGATGTTCCACCTGGATTCTGGTATTCATCTCCATGAAGTAAAAGTTACTGGCTGAATCAAGGAGGAATTCGATGGTACCCGCACTATTGTACCCGACCGATTTTGCTGCTCGCACAGCGGATTCACCCATCTTTCGACGCACTTCCGGTGTCAGCGCGGTACAGGGAGATTCTTCAATGAGTTTCTGATGGCGACGCTGGATCGAACAATCGCGTTCACCCAAATGAATTACGTTGCCATGATTATCTCCAAGAATCTGGATCTCCACATGGCGAGGTCGTTCACAAAATTTTTCGATGTATACCTCTGGATTACCGAATCCAGCCTGAGCCTCAGCCCGGGCGGTCGCAAAGGCATTGGGCAGAGCCGCCGGCGAATGAACGATTTTCATCCCACGGCCACCGCCGCCGGCAGTTGCTTTGATAATGATAGGAAAACCTATTTCTTTTGCAACTTTTACTGCCTCATTTACATCCTGAACCCCATCCTTGGTACCCGGAAGTATGGGAATACCTTCACGGATCATTGCCTGTCGGGCGCTGATTTTATCACCCATCACCCGCATACACCCTGAAGAGGGACCAATAAAGGTAATGCCGCAGCGCTCGCAAATCTCGGCAAAAGCAGTATTCTCCGACAGAAAGCCATAACCGGGATGAATCGCTTCAGCATCGGTCAACTCAGCTGCGCTGATGATGGCGTTTACGTTCAGATAACTCTGCAGGCTGGAAGGCGGGCCAATGCAGACACTCTCATCGGCAAGCTTGACATGCAATGAATCGGCATCAGCCGTTGAGTACACGGCAACCGTTTTAATGCCCAGTTCTTTACAGGCCCTGATGATACGCAGGGCTATCTCACCACGATTGGCAATTAATATTTTGTGAAACATCAGTGTATTCTCCGGCAGAACCTGATTGAATGGTATCTGAAGCACGAGACAATAACCACGAGCCGGTTATTGAAAAACAACTGTGGAGAGCCGTCTGCTGCGTTGCGCGGTGCTCGCCCCCTCGTCTATCTCCATGACATGCCTCGGGTGCTGCGCTCCGTGCGCCTTGCATCCGTCCTTCCCCGTGACGTTCTTCAACAACCAGCTAGAGCGGTTCGACCAGAAAGAGAGTTTCTCCATATTCGACCGGTTGCGCGTTCTCCTTGCAGATCTTAAGAATCTTGCAGCGATACTCGGCCTCAATTTCATTCATCAATTTCATCGCTTCAACGATACACAGGATCTGGCCCTTTTCTACGACCTGGCCTGCCTCCACATAGGAAGCAGCATCAGGAGAGGGGGACCGATACAGGGTGCCGACGATCGGCGAAGTAATTGCTGTGCCGGCTTCCGGTGCTGAAACGTTTTCCACCGGAGAAACAGACGATTGCAGCGCCGGTTCGGAAAGAACTGGTGCTGCAACGGGATGGTGCGCCACAACCTGGGGGACAGCAAGGGAACTTACCGGCACCGACCTGGATCCCCGCTGAATTTTGATTTTACTTTCGGCAGTTTCAATCTCAAACTCGGTAATATCGGTTTCAACAACTACTTTTATGAGAGACTTGATATCCCTGATATCCATTAACTGCTCCTTATCCAGGATCTGTCGTCGAACAAATCCCTTGCATGATAATACCGCTGAACAACCGAATCAAAGAATACGCAGGTCCTTGCCTATACCTGTCAACAGGAAACACCCGTCAGATGCAGCACATACCGTATCCTCAATTCGGACTCCGCCCCATCCGGGCAGGTAGATGCCCGGTTCGATAGTAAAGACCATACCCTCAAGAACAACTTCGGTGCTACGCGGGGAAACCAGTGGCCGTTCATGGACATGCAGACCGACACCATGACCCAGACCATGTCCAAAATATTCACCATACCCTTTGCTGTGAATGTACGCTCGGGCTACTGAATCAATCTCCTTGAACGAAACCCCCGGCTTGACTTTCTCCAGTGCCATATCATGGGCATCTTTGACAATCTGATAGATTTCCCGGTGCTTGCGACCCGGTTCACCGAGAGCGACGGTAACCGTTTCGTCGGAATGGTATCCGTCAAAGACTGCGCCGAAGTCAATGGTCACCAACTCGCCGGGTTGCAGACACTTACCGGAAGCAACGCCATGGGGAAGCGCACCCCGTTCTCCCGAGGCAACGATGATATCAAAGGCACGATCTTCGGCGCCATTGCTCCGCATGGCAAACTCCAGGGCGAGTGCAATATCCCGTTCCCGGACACCGGGTGTAATAGTGTCCATAACACTGAGTAAGGATTCCGAGGCGATGCTGGCAGCGGTACGCATCGCCTCAATCTCGCCCTCATCCTTGACCGCACGAAGCCCAACCAGTTCAGTGTCCATGGGCACCAGCTGTAGTGCCGGCAAAGCCTCCGACAATTTCACATAAAAAGAATGGGAAACATCGGCAGACTGGAATCCGACCCGCCCGCCTGTCGTATCTGAAATAATACGAGCAAGATCTTTGAACCTGTCGCGATATCCCACCACCGTACAGCCATCAGTTTCGCGGGAAGCCTGCGTCGTATACCGCGAATCCGTCAGCAGAAAGCTCTCGGCATCAGCCAGGAGCAGGAAACCGTCCTCCCCGGTATACCCGGAAAGATACCTGATATCATGCCGGTCGGAGAAAAGTATGGCGGAAACATCCCATTGCTGCAAAAAGGTCCTGGCGGCTGCGAGCCTGTCTTTTATCATAAGCAATCCGGCATTACAATAATTTTCCCGTGACATAACCGGGGTCAATTTCAGGGAGCTGCCCAAAAACCGTGCCTGTTCCACAAGGAGTGCTAGTGCATGATATGGTGAACAAGAGCCCGAAGACCGAGCAGATAGCTTTCCGCACCAAAACCGGATATTTGCCCGACAGCAACCGCTGCTATATAACTGTGACTTCGGAACTCTTCCCTGCAATGGATGTTGGAAAGATGCACCTCGACAGCCGGCAGGCCAACCGCAGCAAGTGCGTCGCGTATTCCTATACTGGTATGGGTATACGCGGCAGGGTTGATCAGAATACCCTGAACCCCATTGCGAGCGGCATGAATATGGTCGATAAGCGAACCCTCACTATTGGATTGGACACACATGAGTTCGACACCGAGTTGCCCGGCAAGATCGACAAGGGAAGCATCGATTTGCTGCAAGGTCACCGTTCCGTAAATTCCTGGCTCACGCGTGCCGAGCAAATTCAGATTGGGTCCGTGCAGTACGAGAATTTTCATGGAACCCACCTCCTCGGTCCTTGATTTCACAGCAGAAGCTCGCGAATCCTGGGAGCGTTGATCCTCAGCAAATGCCTGGCCTTACCATAGTTGCCATCAGCACCGATAATAGCTATGGCAAAGAGATCATCATCAAGGATTCGGATGATAACCCGTGAGACATCGGTATTGATTGACATCTCCTCCAGCACACCGGAGTTGAGCACGTCAACCGCCTTCTTAACCTCTTTCAGCACAGTGGCATACTCGACAGAGAGCACCTGAAGGTCAAGTGGCGCTTTCTCACAAATATATTCATCCAGGGGTATACCATCGTAGCCCATGACCATTGCACCAAATCCACCATCCGTCTGAGCGACCAGTTCCTTCAAGATTTCCTGTATGGACATTCCCTTCTCCTTTGCGTGGAATAGAGAAACGCTTCCAATGCCCTAAGCAATGCGTCATTACCATCAGCCATGGCATCAGGAGCAGAAAGACACTCTTCATCTGACGATGTTGCAGACACTGTATCGTCAACAGTGCCCTGGGGGATATCCTCCGGCAGCGGATCTGCCGACGAGGCTCCGCTCAACTTTTGTATTCGTTCTGAAATATCCGTATTGGCCGGATCGTTGTTCAGCAATGCTTTGTATATGGTCAAGGCCTGATCGGAGTATCCCTGCGATTCATAGAGCTCGGCCAAGGTCAGGGTGCTGACCGGTGCATGGTGCGGACTGGAGACAACCGTCAGCGTTTCGGATTCGGAAGCTGCGATATCCTCCGGAACATCTGCAGAAACTCCAGCGACAAGGAAATCATCATAAACTGCCTGTCCATCTTCAAGTTCGGACAATGAATCAATTGCATCCTGCGCAGACCCGGAGAGATGACCGGGAACAGGGGCGGCAACTTCGCTCTGGTCGCGCAAGGAATCCAACATGAGACGGCTTTCAACATCTTCAGGGTTGAAATCAACCAGAATCTGCAGGGCATGTCGCGCTGCAGCAACATTTCCCTCGTTCTGGTAGATCTGGCTGAGCAGCTTCTGAGCCAGCAGATTTTCCGGTGTTACCCGAACAACCCTTTCCAGGCATGTTCTGGCTTCAGCAAACTCGTTTTTATCGTAGAGAGCTCTTCCGAGAGCCATATACCCACCGACATAATCGGGATGGATTACGGAACCGCGTCTCGCCACGGTTACTGCGTCATCAAGCAAACCCAACTTGCGATACAGCTCCGACAAGGGGGCAAAACAGTAGGAAGACTGATCCTTTAGAAGAATGTCTTCATATTTCTTAATTTCTGCCCAGAACGACGTTGAAGAATCTGTCATGATTTCACCATTTCCCGAACAGGATACAGGAGGAAGTCCCAATTAGAAACTCTCTCGATAACGAAATCCCCGATACCTTTGTTGAAAACAAAGTTGATGCCCTTGTCACGAACCTTTTTATCGCGAAGCATCGCTTCGTAGTATTCCTCAGGGGTAAACAACGGCAATTCAACGGGCAGGTTCAGTTCTTTCAACAAGCCGACCAGCCTGGCACTATCCGAACACGATGCGTAACCATTCCGCTCAGAAAGTCTGCTCGCCTGAACCATGCCTATGGCAACGGCCTCCCCATGAAGATACCGACCATACCCGGTCAACGTTTCAACCGCATGGGCAAAGGTGTGGCCATAGTTAAGCACCGCGCGATAACCGCCTTCACGTTCGTCGTTTGCGACAACTTCGGCCTTGATTGCGCAGGAGCGCATGATAACGTCAAGCAGTAGATCTTTGTCTCGATGAAGCAGTTTTCGAGCCGTATTGGCAATGTCCTCGAAAAACGTCCCGTCACAAACAACGCCGTACTTTACCACCTCAGCAAGACCACTCCGGAATTCTCTGTCGGGGAGTGTATCGAGCGTTGCAGTGTCAATGACCACGCAACGCGGTTGGTGAAAAGCTCCAATCAGGTTCTTGCCCCTGCGATGATTTATGCCGGTCTTCCCGCCGACACTGCTGTCAACCTGCGCGAGCAGGGTTGTTGGAACCTGAACAAAATCGATGCCTCGCAAAAACGTTGCCGCGGCAAACCCGGTGAGATCGCCGACAACACCCCCACCAAGGGCAACCAGAAAGGAGTTCCTGTCGAGTCCCGCATCAAAGAGAACATCATAAAGCGATTCAAGGGTAGCACTGTTTTTGTACTGCTCCCCGTCGGGCATATCGAATCGTAGAGATTGAACTCCCGCCTTGAGCAGGGATTGCTGAACCACATCACCATAAATCCTGCCGATCGTACTGTTGGAAACAAGAACCGCTGAAGTCCCGAGCCCCAGAACACGGCACATCGAACCAACATCACCAAGAATCCCATTGCCACAGGCAATTGGATAGCTTCTCGTGCCAAGATTCACTTCAAACTGCTTCACACCTTTTCTCCCCGGGTACCATGAGCGATGATCGACTGCACGATAGCATCGACACTTTTTCCTGTCGTGTCAATTCTGATATCCGCAGCAGCATAGTAGCACTCCCTCTCTTCGAGAAGAGAGGAAATAGTTTCCAGTTTATTGTTCTGCCGCAGCAATGGACGTTCGGTATCATGATCAAGACGTTGTGCAATTTCAGCAGGAGATGCCAGAAGATTAACGACCAGTCCCGATTGCCTCATGAGATTGCGATTGGCTTCGCAAATGACTGCTCCACCACCGGTTGCAACGACAAGATGCCGTTTCTGCATAACGTCCTGGAGCACTTCAGATTCCAGCGCCCTGAAGTACCGCTCACCTTTGGAGGCAAAAATCTGACAGATACTGAGCTTTTCCCGTGCAACAATCAACGCATCCACATCAACAAAATGATAGGACAACCGACGAGCCAGCAAACGTCCCACCGTACTCTTCCCGGTACCCATAAAACCCGTAAGTATTATCCTGTCGTACTTCAAAAGTTCTTGAGACATTCACAGTATCCATTGAAGTTATGTTCAATTTCACGCAGTGAATCACCGCCGAACTTTTCCAGAAAAGCATTGGCTATCTCAACAGCAACTACAGCCTCCAACACAACAGCGGCGGCGGGTACTGCGCAGACATCTGAACGTTCGACCGTTGCCTCAATGGCCTCCCTGGAAGAAATATCAACCGACTGAAGGGGCTTGTACAGCGTCGGAATGGGTTTCATGGCGGCACGAAGCACTATAGGCTCGCCGTTGGAAATGCCGCCCTCGACCCCACCGGCATTATTGCTTTTTCTGTAGTACCCTGAAAGCTCTCCCCGCGAGATACGTCCCGAGTCGTAGAATATTTCATCATGCACCATGGAACCAGGTTTTGCCGCACACTCGAACCCCAAACCAATTTCCACACCCTTGATAGCCTGAACGCTCATGGCAGCCATTGCCAGTCGAGCATCAAGTTTCCTGTCCCATTGGACGTGACTTCCCAACCCGGCAGGCACGCCATTCACCACTACGGTAAGCACCCCCCCCACCGAATCGCCCGCTTCGCGGGCGTTATCCACAAGTACCTTCATGCGTTGATCGGCAGCCTCATCAAACGTTGAAAAATCAGCGGTCATGGCGATTTCAGCAATGCTGCGCAGTGGCACGTTTGCGTGTTCAGCTCGTATGCCGCCAATTGCCGAAACGAAGCCGGTGACTCTGATATCAAAATGCGCGAGCAGTTTTTTGGCAACGGCGCCCACAGCAACTCTGATTGCAGTTTCCCGGGCACTGGACC
>CAYSWG010000009.1:0-21611 GCA_964434465.1 uncultured Geobacteraceae bacterium | reverse complement strand
CAGTCGCAGGCGCAAGGATACCGCCCTGCCCCACAAGGCCAGCAGCCCCAGCGCAGCGCCCAGCCCCAGTATCGTCCGCAGGGACAGTCGCAAGGATACCGCCCTATCCCGCAGGGGCAGCAACCCCGCCCTGCCCCACGTCAGCAGGAACAGCAGCCCTTGCCCGAGCCGTCAGTTCCGAGCTTCGCGCCAGACTACGCTGACGAAGAACGGGAGGCGGCCTGATGCTCGCCACAGTACAAGACGTTCGTATTCCTGCCCCTGCTGAACCATTCAAGGCGCGCAAGAGCAGTCTGCCTTATTCGCGCGCGCTGGTCAATGTCAACCACGCCTGGGAAGTCGTCAAAGACGCAACAGGCGACTTCCTGGGGCGGCGCTTCCCGCTGATGGACTTGCTGATGAGCGCAAAAATGATGACCTGGCCGGAAGGGATAACCTTCCGGCACGTCAAAACGGGCGAGTACCGCGTTTATTCACACGGAGAAATACTGAGAATGGGACAGGCAATCAAACCCATCTACAAACTCTTATTCAACGGCGAGGTCATCTACTCGTCTACGCAGAAACGCGCGCCCAAAAGCGTGCTGGCCCGCTACTGGCCCAAAATCGCAGATGACAAGGAAGCCCTGGACGCTTTGGCTACCTGCCCTGTCGAAAGCGATGGGAAGCGGCTGGAATGGAAGCAGGAGGCGGGATGAAAAGATATGCCTTGCTTGCGCTCGGCTTCCTCGCTTTTACTGACTTACGCCCTGACCGACCTGCTCGGCGGCCTGGCAATCCTGGGCGTTCGCTGGCCGGTCATCCTGGCAATTGCCTTCTGCTGCATCGACATCGTTCCGTTGTTTGCCAAGCAAGACGAAAAAGCCTGGTACTTGTTCGGCGCGTGGATTTTGGCCGCTGCCCTGAACGCCACCCTCACCTGGTGGGGTTTCTCGGTTGCCATGGCGGAGCATTCCGCAGCGGGAAACATCATGCCGGTCATCGCCGCCGTGATGACCTGGGCCACCCGCGTCCTGATTTTTGGAACGCTCTCGCTGGAAGCGGCCAATCACCGAATAGCCCACATCGCGGAGGCATACCATGAACGAACCCTTTCCCGGAGACGCTTCTAGGGCGGCTCCCTATCGCGGTAAGAAGCTGCGGGTCATCACTATCGACCTGAACAAACCCCTGCCCCAACAAGCGCGCGGCGTAACCCCCGTAAGCGGATTTGCCCTGCACCCCGCCCTGGGCGTGAGCGCGGTCAACGAGAAAGGCGTCCCCGTTGCGCCGGGAACGCTGGTGATTGTTTGCGAAAGGAGGTGATGACATGCTCCGGCGTTATTTCGGTCAACCGCCATCGCCTGCTCGTCAACCAGGGGACTGCCGGGACTACCCTGCGCGGGACGCCGCCTTGCTTGGATTGCAGCACGACGGACGCCCGATATACCTACGCTTCTCGTATCCAGATTACGGCGGGGTACTCGTAACCGGGCATCCTGGCTGACTGGAAAAATCCCTGCTGGGTCCAAGGTCGTGCTAACTGCGCGTATTCGCTTTTTACGAAATTTTTACGAAAAAGGAAAAATGTCTTGAAACTATCTTTCACTTCCCCGCAAAGCAGACGCCGAGTCACCGTGAGCGCAGAAATCATCCATGCGCACGGCCGGCCGGTGCGCCTGCTAATCAACAATAAACCGCTCACTCGCGCCGAATGGCGCGAGATGAACTTCGGTCTGGAATCCGCTACGCCGAATAAAAAAATCAAAGGGTAAGAAGGTGATGTTTACTTTCAAAACTTGTCCCCATTAATCGGAGCAGCGGGTTAAACGAACGATCGCCTCGACCTGGAAAATCAGACGCTCGTCGGCAACCAACAGAGCCCGTTGCTCCTCCATTTTAGCACACGGAGGAAATCCTTTTGGCTACTCAATTTTTGCAGATTCGCAAACCTGCGCTCCCTTTCTCTGCCATCGCGGACATCGTCCCGGAACAACACCCGCGCGATACGGCCTTCTTCGGAATCGCCACAGACGGATTGCCCGTCTACCTGCACCTGGGCGACCCGCGCTCCGGCTCCATCCTGGTCGCCGGAAACCCCACCCCTTTCCTGCGCAGCGTCGTTCAGACCGCCGCCCAATCGGGAGCCATCGCCCAGGTCATCACGCTCTTTCCCGAAAGTTGGAGCGGCCTGCGCGGCCAGTCCATCGTCATCGAGACGGATGACCGCTACCTGGACGGTATCGCGCGCGAGACAACTCTCCGGCCCACCCCCTACCCTCGCTGGCTGGTCGTAATCGACCGGTACAGCGTCCGAGATGTCGAAGCCCTGACCCACATCCTGCGCTGGGGGCCGCCGCGCGGCGTCTGGCCGATTATCGCGGCAGACCACCCTGTCGAGGTTCCCGCCGCCATCCGTCCGTTTTTTCGCACGATGGTCGTGGCGCATGGCAGCGGCTACCAGTTGCGCGTGCCTAAAAAGCCAACCCTGTTCTCGCCCGGCAATTGGCAAACCAAACTCACCTTTTTCACTCACTGATACGGAGGACACAATGCGCCGCAATCTCGATTTCAGCAAGATACAAACCGGCCTGCTCGACCGGTTTACCGGCTTGTTCGCGCCCAGGGACGGCAAGAAGGTGGGCGTGGACAAACTCGCGCTCATCGAAATCCTGCTCAACGGCATCCTGCTGCTGGCCGCCGTCCGCGTCGTTGACGCGGTGCTGCATGTCAACGCAGCCATGCCGCCCGCCTTCCGCTGGGCGGTCGCCATCGCCACCCTGGTTTTGACCGAAGGCGGCTTCATCATCTGGCGCGCCTTTCGCTACAAGCCGACATCCAACAAAACGCAGCGGGACATCGCCATTGTCGGCATGGCCACCTCGTTCGTGGCCTCCCTGGCAGTCGGCGTTTCGGACTATATTGGGATGTCCATCGGCAGCGGCACGCTGGCTATCGGTGGCGCGGCTGTCACCGGCCAGCAGTTGATGGTCACGGTCGTCGGGTTCGCCTACGCAATCGCCGTCGTCGGGCATGTTATCTGCGCCATCCTGGTCAAAGAGTTCGACGACCAGGTTTCGGCAGACGCCGCCGACAACTTTATCTCCCAGGAGGCCGAAAACGCCGACCGCGCGATGAGGCTGACCGAACGGCGCGCCCAGGCGGCAGCGGACGGTCTTGTCCGCCAGGCGGGACTGGTTTCCGGCGTGCTGGCAAACTTGTCGATTGCCCCGACCGCTGCCACCATCGAAGCGGTTGCCAATGTCCGCAAGCAAGTTGCCGAAAAGTACGGCGACTTTATTTCCGTGAGCGACGTGGACGCCCTGCTCGGGCAGGTCTTGACCGACCTGCCCAGCCTGACCCGCCATGCTTACACTAATGGGGTCAAAGGCTTTGCGTCTGACCCGGACATCCAGGCCGACCTGGGACTGCACCCTGACCGGCTGGCCGAAGCCATCGAACGCGCTACCGCCAATATGGAAGGCATGTTGCGAGGGTCGTTGGGAAAACAAGCAGCCGCGCCGCCCGTTCTCTCTTGGCCGCCTGCGGCTCGTGACGAGGGCGCTCCCCTGCACCATATCCCCGAACCGGTCTACGAGAGCGGCGGGAATGGAAACGGGAACGGGAACGGCTCAAATTTTTAGCCAGCCAGCCCACTCCCCCACCCTGCCCGGACACCTTGCGCCTGGATGATGCGCAACCGCTCCTCGCGGCCCCCATTCAGGTGCAGGTTCCCGGCAGGCGCGGCGGCGGGCAGCGCGAGACCAGACCATCCGAGGCCTACCGCCTGGTCATGGCCGCCCTGGGCGCAGTGAACCGGTGGGCTGGCGTCAAGTGGAAGAACATCCAAACAACGGACGGCAATTCAGCCGCCGTTGTCATCATCCCCGGCGGGCGGTTCGGGGAACACCGGGGAAAAACAACCCTGGAGATGGAGGAACAAGGATATGTCTTGGAGAACCTTTCGCGCCCTGATTGACGAGGGCAGCATCGACATCGCAGACTGGCAGTCTGCTATCCGCGATAATCCCAATGACCCAGCGAGCGCGCTCAAAGTCGCCCTGCTCGACATCTACGCCAGGCAGGACGTGGCCGCGCTGGAGCGGGTCTGCGAGTTCGTGATTGGACTGCTCAACGAAAACAAGGCCGCGCTCAATCGATGCCCCGAATGCGATAGTGAAGTCGCTGTTTGCATGATGGGACACTATTGCGGCGAGGTGATACAGGTAGGAGGTTGAGACAATGTTGGGAAAATTGAAATTCTCGCTCATCGGCCTGCTGCTGGGCCTGCTGGTTTCGGTTTTTGTCTGGTACGCCGAAAGCACCACCGGCGAAATTTTCTGGCCGCTGGTTGCGAGTTTCCCGATTTTCTGGGGCATCGGCGGGTACTGGCTTGCGCGATGGGATGGTGTCTGATGACTATGCCAAAAATCAAAATTTTTGCTTTCTTCTTGCTGGCTCTGGCGGGCATGGCCTGCCAGACCAGCGTTCTCGGCGTGCCGTTTGCGATTACCACGCCCACCCTGGAGGCGACGGTCACCAGTTCGCCAACTCCGACCCCCTTCCCCTCTGCGACAACCACCCCCGCGTCCCGCAGTGGAATCGTCTGCTTCCGGGGTGACATTGCGAACGGCGCGCTGCGCGTCCGCGAATGCCCCGGCCTGACCTGCCGGGAAATCGGCATCCTGGGCAACGGAGACCGGATTGCCGCAACCGGCGAGCGCAAGGACATTGACGGCGCAACCTGGCTGAGCATCACCTCACCTATTACGGGATGGGTGAACTCGCGGTATGTGTGCGAGGAGGGCAAATGACCATCCGACTCGCAAAACACCGCTGGTATCTCGCCAAGTACCAGCAAGTCAACGGCGTCTGGGAAACGCATGTGCTGGTAAATAAATCCTGGGGACATCTCTGGAAAGCCCGCGAGGAGGAACGCGGACGAAAAGATGGCTTCGCTCCGTTCCGGGGCGAACACCTGATGGCCCGTCCCAACCTCGTTTTCGTGAGCGGCCAAAGCGAGTTTCGGTATCCGCCGGGCAGAAGGGCGACATGACAGCCCCTTCCTGGTGGATGATGTGGCTGGATGACGGAGACAACCCGGTCGCTTACTTTCAGAAAAAATACGGACAACTGCCCACGCACATCGAGGTCCCGCTAGATTGCCCGCAGGCCGCTATTGAAAAAATGGAAGCCGCAGGATTCAAAGTAGGCCACCGGCAAACGGTCGGCAAGGGACTCCTGTTGCTGGGGCGCGCAGGCGCGCAAGAGCCCAACGAGAAAAGGACAAAATGACAGCAACGCTAATTACCATCACCAACCAGAAAGGCGGGGTGGGCAAAACCACCACCGTCATCCACCTGGCACACGGACTGGCCTTGTTCGGCGCACGGCGCGTCCTCGTCGTTGACCTTGACCCGCAAGGCCAGAGCGCGGTCTCCCTGGATGTCGAGCAGACGCCCGGCGTGTTCAATCTGCTCATTAATGAGCAGCCCCCTGCCTCACTGATTGCCCAGGCCCGGCAAGGCTTAAGTGTCCTGCCGGGTAACAAGAAAACCGGCGCGGCCCAGGTTACCATGATGATTGACCTGGCTTCGTATCCGATGGATTACATCGGGCGCGTCCTGCGACCGGTCATGGGCGATTACGACTACATCCTGTTTGACACCTCGCCCTCGGTTGGCGGGTTGCAGGAGCGGGCGATGTGGGTTTCAAAGTGGGTCATCACCCCGACATCCGTCGAGTACCTCTCCCTGGACGGGCTGCGGCAGACGCAGAAAACGATAGATGCCATCAAGGAGCGCGGCTGGAAGGGGCATATCCTGGGCGTCCTGCCGACTTTCTACGATACGAAGACCAAAGAGAGCCAGACTGCTATCGGCGAGCTGCGTGCCGCGTTCCCCGAGACCATTCTCTCCCCTATTCATCGCGCCACCGTCTTGCGCGAGTGCGCCGCTAGCTCGCGGACGGTTTACGAGATGTACCCCAGGAGCCGCGCCGCCCAAGACTACCAAATCCTGACCGAATTTGTTTTAGGGAGGACAACATGACCCGCAAAACCGTATTCGCCCCGGCAGTTGGCTTGCCGGAGGAGACAATCCCGATTGGGAAGAAAACCGATAGGACTTGGGAAAAGCAAAATAGGGCGAGGAGTTATTGGGTACCTACTCCCCTTCACGATATGGCGCGCCAGGTGCGCGAGGATGTGAACAGCATCGCCCGTTACGATGAAAACGGGCAGCCCCGTAACGACCAGACTACCGCCGACCAGATAGCGGGCATCCTGGTAGATGTTGCCTTGCAGATAGTGGACGTGCAGCCTGAACTCATTACGTCGTCAACCAACCCGCGCGGGCGCGGCAAAATGACGGTTTACGCCAAGGCCTGGGATGCCTGGCAAAAACCCCCGCCCATTCAGCAATTGCCCAGGGTGGCCGACAGAAAGAAAAAGCCGAAGGCGAAGTCCGTGTTCATCGGCTATCGCTGGAGCGAGAACATCAACCAGGCTGTCCGCAGCCTGGCGAACAGGCGCGATATTCCCGCAGGAGAGCTGGTTTTGCGCTTGCTTCAAATCGGCATCGAGGCCTACAAGCGTCACGATTTTCGGATTGTGGTTGAGGTGCAGGCGACTGTTCGTGCGGTAGGTTGGGAGCAGTAAAAATGACTCGTGTGCATTTTCTCGGAAAAACAACCGTTTTTCCGGGGAAGGAAAACAGCATGAGCGGGGTCGCTCATGCACCGCTCATGCGTCGCCCATGTAACGCTCATGCCTCCGCTCATGCCCCCGCTCATGCGGTCTCGCCAGAACGCCCGCAGAGCCGCGCAAATCGCCCCGGATGACTTCTGACATGGGTGGCAAAAAAGCCCCCGCCAGCGGCCTTCCTGTGAGTTTTTATCAAAACCATCATAAATATTATTCGAGCCACAAAACGCGCAAAATCAGCCAGCGCGCAGGAGAAATCATGACCAACCCAATCCGTGAAAACGAATTTATCCCTCAACACGAGACCGACTACCGCGCCATCGTCACCCCGGAGCGCGTGGTCGTCATTCCCGGTTACGCCCTGCGCCTGCTGCGGCATGGCGACTTGTCCCCGAAAGAAATGTCGCTGTGGGTGGCGTTCCACCAGGCGGTCTATTCGACCTGGCGGGATGGAGGCGCGAAAGCGAAGTTCGTCAGCGAGAACATCCCGCACCAGGATGTCATCAAGTACGCGATGATGAGCCGGGCCAGCTTCTTCCGCGAGGTGACCGGACGCGAATCCCTGTGCGGGGGGTTGGTCGAGGCCGAAGAACCGCAGCCTGACCCATACGCCTCGCGCCGGGTCGCCAACGCGCTGCGCTACAAGGTCAGCATGGCCCCGCGCCTGACCAGGCGCGACATCGGCATCATCCAGGCTATCCTGGAAAAAGCCATCGCGGGCAGCGAGGGGGATGACGCAGTCCGGCAGGCCGAGCAGGCCGTAGCGGGTTTACTCTCTCGGAGTCCGGGTGACTACCTGGATGACCGGCGCGCCCAGGTTGCCCAGGTCGAGGGCTGGCCGCGCACCATAGCCGAAGTTGCGCGGCGGGTGATTGGCGCGAAAACCCTGCCTGACCTGCTGCGCAAGATGGCCGAGAATTTGCAAGAGCGCATCCTGGCCGGATACGGGAATGTCGTCATCACGCACTACTTCCTGAGAACTGCGGCGCCCGCGCTCGGCCTCTCGCACGCCCAGGCCTGGACAATCATCGCCCTGCGCGACCGGGTTTGGTTTGACTACACCACCGGCGAACGCTTTCCGTATGCCATCGTGCATGGCGGACTGGACGAATTGGCGGCAATGACTGGGTCAACCGTCAAGTCAATTCAGAATTGGCTGGACGAACCAGGATTCGGCGCTTTTGTTACGCAAGAGAAAACGCCTGCCCGCGTTGAACTGCCCGAATACTGGGGTGCCCGCACCCTGGTCTTTTTTGTTGACCCACTAGAGCCAGTCGTCGTGGACATGGAAAAAGTGAGTAACGAGCATGGAAAAAGTGAGCAGGGCGACGAAGCGAACGAAATGGACAAAATGAGCAACGAGCAGGGAAAAAGTGAGCAACGGTTTGGGAAAAAACGAGCACTGATACGGGAAAAAGTGAGCACTGATTCTGGAAAAAATGAGCATCCTTTAAATAACTTCTATAAGCGTTATATAAGCTTTAACAACCGCCGCCAGCAAACGCATGGAAAAAATGAGACTCGTTCATCGGCGGCGGCGGATTTGGATTTTTCTGAAACACCTGAACCAGAATTCCAGAACGACCAGCCCGAAACCACAAAGCCGACCTCCAACCCGAACGCCTGGGCTATTCAGGACTTGGCCCGCGCCAACACCATCAACAGCAAAAAAGTCGCGGCCATGACCGAAAAAGGGGTGTACCCGGAAGCCCTGGCCGAATGGCTGGCCGATGCTTACGCCAGGCCCGGATTAACCAACCCGATTGGCTTTGCCGTCCAGAATGCCCTGGATTACCCCGAAGGCCGGGGCAGGTCGCTCTTTGCCCGCCGCCGCAAGCCTGAAATCCTGCAAACAATGGCTTACGCCATCGCGGGCTACCCGATGCCCGACGATGCCGAGTTTGCCGCATTTGTTCGCAAGTACAGCAAGCCCAACCTGCTCAACCTGTTCCTGGCCCTGGGCGGCGACGAAAACGACCTCCCGGCCCAGTACGTCCGGCCCGCGCCCGAACCCAGGCCTGCCGCGCCAGTTATTGCCGAGCCGGTCGAAGTCGCCGCCGATGTTCTGTCGTTTGCCGAATCGTTCCGGTCGAGAGTGAGCAAGCCATGATTGCCAAGACCCGCTATTACCTGTGCGCCGTTGGCAAGCCTGCCCTTGTGCTGGAGAAATCTTTTGGCGCAAAACAACAGGCGCAAGCATTCAAGGCCGAGAACAATATTCACCCGGAATACCAGCCGTTGCGCGGAGATGCCATTTTGAACTGGGCGCAAGAAAATCGCGCCGCTGTTCAAGTCGTCTTTTTGCGCAACATCGGGCTGGGCGAAAACGAGCCATCATGACACAAAATCAAGGAGTCCGCATGACATCGCCAACCTTTGAATCCGCATCCATCCCGCACAGCCGCGAAGCCGAAGAAGCCCTGCTCGGCGCGGTACTCGTCAACCCGGAAGTCTTTCCCGAAGTCAGGGACGTGCCTCCCGAAGCCTTTTTTATCCACCGCAACCGCTGGGTTTGGGATGCCTGCCTGCGCCTGACGCAGCGCGGACAGGCCATTGACAATATTCTTCTCTCCCAGGAACTGGACGACATGGGACGGCTGGAAGAACTCGGCGGCCCGGCCTACCTGACCGCCTTGATGGGCTATGGCGGCTACTCGTTCAACGCCAGTGACTACGCCGTAACCATCAGGGGCTTTCACCTGCGCCGCAAGCTGCTCTCGGCGGCCAGCGAAGCCACCCGCCTGGCCTACGACCTCAACACCGACCCGCAGCAGGCCTTGACCGAATCCATCGAGGCTATCCGCAGGGCAGGGGATGTTTTAGCCGATGATGACGGCAAGCAATTCAAGGACCTGCTGCTCGAACTGTACGACCAGGCACTCGAGCGCGCCAAGACCGGCGTGGCCCGCGCCTCGACCCGCATCCCGACCGAGTGGGGCGGCATCAACGATTTCCTGGGCGGCGGGTTTGCCCCAGGGAAACTCTACGTCGTGGCCGGGCGTCCGGGCGACGGCAAATCCACCTGGCTGACCAACGCTGCCTACTACGCCGCGCTGAATGGCAAACGAGTTGGGTTCTTCTCGCTCGAAATGGAGCAATTGGAAGTTACCTCCCGCGTGATGGCCGCTCAGACCGGGCTGGACGCGACCCTGCTGACCGATGGCATCATCCGCGCCGCCGAGACCTGGGAGGCCTTCGTCCGGGGCGTCGAGGCCGCCGAAAACGCCCAAATGCACATTTTCTACGCCCCGCGCCTGACCCCCGAAAGCCTGCGCGCCAAAGCCCACCGCCTCCAGCAGTCTGCGCACGGGCTGGATTTCCTGATTGTGGACTACCTGCAACTCATGAAAGGCGCCGGGCGCAGCGCCAACCGCCAGGAGGAAGTGGCCGCGATTTCGCGCGAGCTGAAAATCCTGGCCGGGGAATTGCGCGTGCCGGTCATCGCGGCAGCCCAGCTCAACCGGGCCGTAGAGCAGCGCGCAGACCGCGACCCCCAACTTTCCGACCTGCGCGAGAGCGGGGCCATCGAGAACGACGCCGACCTGGTCATGTTCCTGTTCCGCCCGAATCGGGAGGAGGAAACCTCGGTCGCCAAATTCGCCAAGAACCGCTCCGGCAAGACCGGCAGACAGGACTTGCGCTTCGAGGCCGCGCGTTTTCGGTTTACGGAATCACGAGGAGATTAGTATCAATTCCAGAGTACAAAGATTGCGAGGACACATGAGAAATCGAGAGCCAAGAAGGAAATCGCCAGGCGGGAGCATCTGGCAATTTATCCCGCAGCCATATCGAAAAATTGGCGACCAGGTCATCCTCGATGACGATGACCGGCGCACGATTGCCAGGGCGTTCCAGGAGATTATCCAGACTGGATGCTCGTACCTCGACGCCGCCTGGGTGCTGTATGCAGGCGGTATTACGCCGCCAGACGGCGGGTACTGGATTGAGAAGGTCGAAGCCCGTTGGTTTTTTGAAAATCCTATCCACACCGGCCACCTGATTGAGATACCGCCAGGCAAGGAAAAAGGCAATCCTGTCAAAAACTCGCCCGTGCTTACGATTTACCCGGTCAGCATTCAGGGCGGGGCGGTGATTGACATCGAAACCTGGCTGGCCGCCAACGCGGACATCCGCGAGAAAAAAACATTGGTTATTCGGGATGCGGTATGTTAGGCGTTTGGCTTGAATACGGTCTCGACCCGCGCAATAGCCTGGTGCATATCGCCGATGCGCCAGAGCGCGGGAGAACCAGTTTACGATGCCCATATTGCCTGGCAGACCTGATTGCCCGCAAGGGCAGCCAGGTTGCCTGGCACTTTGCGCACGAAGGAGAAACCTGCGCGCCGTCCATGCGGCGGGACGATGCGCCGAGTTTGCCGCTTTACCGCGATTTCACCCTGGGGCTGACGCCCAGGGAGGCGGACATCCTGCGCGTTATTGACGCATGGGGACATGCGGATGACGCCAGGCTTGTATCGCGCCTGGCCGGACGCGGCCTTTGCCAGTGGAATCCCTACCGGGGCAGGGGAGGCGGGTATGAGTTGACCAAGTTGGGCAAAATTCCGCTTGGGAAGTTGAGTTTGTATTTGTTTAGCCAGGTGCAGGAATCGCTCATAAGCAGCGACCTGGAAAAACTACACAAGAGAGTTAAATCGGGCGACTCTCTTGCCTTGCCCGACCTGCGCATTTTTCGCGCCCAGGTCAGGCGTATCCATGCCAACACGCTGTATTTTCTTGAGGTGACTGCCTCTTCTGCGCTATGGAAAATCGGCGTCACGACCCGCCCGATTGACGAGCGGGTTAGGGAAATCGAATCCGATTTGCGGCAGTGGCTTCCCGGCGCGTCTGTCCGCAGCGTTTTAGGCACATGGCCGGGGAAGGGAGGAATCGAACCATATTTCAAGTTCAAGTATCGCGCAAGCAACTTTCGTGTCGGTCCGCTGACTGAATACTTTGCTCTTGATGACGCAAAAGCGGTTTTGAGAGACCTGGGCAGGCTTGAAGATAGATCATAGCCAATCTTTTTACGACATTTGCCAATTAAAAATACAAGAGGAACAAATGGGCCAAAATCATTTCTCCCTTATGGGAGAACTAACAATCGAGCAATCTACGCCAGACCAAATTGAGATTGACGGGTTTATCGTTCCCGGCATCAGGGCCACGATTCAGGCCGGGCCGGACTATGCCAACGAGCGCATCCTGATCTACGTCACCGGACAGGCAGCCCAAATTATTTACGAGTGGACGCGCAAGAAAAGCAAGATTAATGTGTTTCTACAGGGGTCGCTCAAGTCATATCGGGGGGTCGTCTGGCCGGTTGCCACATACGTCAGGGTGTATGAGGCCAAAACAGGCAGGTTGTCGCTAGAAACCGTCCCGGAGAATCTGGCCCGAACAATCCAGTCGAGCATGAACCGGGATCAGATTCAAGACCTGGTATCCCGGCTGACATCCTTTCAAAAGTGAAAACCAAAAACGTTTGACGCCTACTGAACATGCTTGTAAGATAGCCGCCATGTTGCGTTCCCAGGGGGCAAAGTATCTATTGACCTTTTGCGCAAGCGCGCTCCTTCGGGAGCGCGCTTTTTATTTACGCAAAAGGAGAACTCTCGCAAGATGCTGCCCCAACAAAACCCACCATCATCGCCGCCCAACGAGTCGCAAGACAGTCTGCCTATTATCGTGCTCTACGTTACGGAAACGGCTGGGCAAGTCGTAGGCTACCAGGTAAGCAACTTGTCCGAGGTCGCCGCCCAGATAGCCCTCACCGGCATTGCCCCCAGAGGCGAAAAGGAGTCGTAAGGATATGGCACGCAGCAACGAAGTCAAACTTAAGGGTATCGTAAAGGATGACATCTACTACGATACTATCGAGCGGAACGGGAAAACCATTCAGTTTTTGCGGTTTTTGCTAAACCTGCCTGGCAGCAAGGAAGCAAAGGAAGTGAAAGGGATGCGCGTGCTTGCCTACGGAACGCTGGCCGAGTACATCGAGGCTCACATACAGCCAGGCAGCTATGTGCAGATTGTCGGGCATATCCAGATTCGCTCTACCCAGAAAGGGCTGGCAGTGGAGGCTGTGGTCGAGGACATTGATTTTATCCAGAGAATTGACTGGGAGCGCGGAAGGCGGAAGTATTCCGAGCTGCAAGCGATAGGCATGATTCCTCCCTACATCTCCGCGCCGGTGTATTACATCCCGGAGTACGTCGGCCCTCAGCCCGAATTTGCTTTTGCGATGGACTAAAAAGCATGGATGGCAATCAAGAGATCGTGATTCCCCGATGGCTGTGGGTCATCGCGGTTGTCGTGACACTGGCTTTCCTGGGCGCATTTACATCTCCAAAAGATGCGGAAGGCCGTCCGATTTTTCTATCGCCAGAAGTTAAGGCAATAAGCGATTATCGCAACTCTGCTGTAGCCTGGCTCAATGAGTTGCGGCAGATTGACGCATCCGTCACCAACATACTTTCTGGCGCATACGGTTTGGGCATTTTCGAGAAGTCGCGCCAATCTCAAGCCGTTGCAGAATCGGCCTTCTGGCTGCTTCGGGAAATCGAGAAAACCGAAACCCCGACCGCCGCCTCGCCGCTGCGCGAGGCGGCTTACCGAACCTCGCTCGCGTACCTGGATGCCGCGCGCGCGACCCTGGTATGGACCAGCGAGCCGAATGACGAAAACCTGGGCGCTGCTCAGTCTGCCCTGGATGCGGCGCGTGATGCGTTGCGGAAATTGGAGCGAAGCGAATGGCTGCTCCCGTAAGTCAATCTCCCGCGCAGGGGATTTATCGCAGCATCGTCAATTCCCAATATCACCTGTACGAAGGGCTGGACGTGCGTTTTCAGGTAATCTCGAAAAAAATTATGGAGATTGCAGTGGACGTTACGGGCGAATGGGTGGACGGGATGCAAAAGAGCGGGCAAGAGATTAAGCCAGAGCAAGCCCTGGATGAAATTGCCCGGCAATTATCTCAATACAAGATTGCCTACGACGATATAGCCAGGGTAGCCGACCTCCAAAACAAGGTGGTCTTGTTAGGCCGCCAAAATAAAACCTTACAGGCTGAGAACGAGCGGCTGAAAGGCGGCCAGGGGCAGGACAGGCAGGAACCCGAGGCCAGGCAAGGCGCGCAAGGCCGCGAGAAAAGAGACGAAGACAAGCCCGCTCGCCCGCAGCAATCGCGCAAACCAGAAAAGCAGCCACCGCCAGCCCAGCAGATGCCCCGGCCTGCGCAGCCGCCCGAAGCCAGGGATAATGCGAAGCCTGACTGGTACACATCCTGGGAGGAAGCCAGCATTCGCGCCAATCGCTTTGTCTGGGACTCGACCATATTGCGCGTGATTGGCGAGACAGGCATGAGCGAACGGCAGGCAATCGTAAACGAAGCGGTGCAGCGCCAGGGCGTTTCTGAACAAAACAAGCGGCCCATTGATGCCCTGACCCGGCTGGTGGATGATGGCTTCCTGACCGTCCGGGATGCGGATACCAATCCGACCGGAGGCAGGCCGCCGAAACTGTACCAACTTACCGACAAAGGTAAAGCGGCTTATATCTTTTTGACAAACAGCCGTCCGCAAGCCAGCGAGATGGAAAACAAAACTATTCACAAATCTGATGGGCACACGCTTTTGAACGGGCGCACGGCGCGCATCCTGGAGGCTGCGGGATACAGGATTCTTGCCCAGGGAGAGCGCATCGAACTTGCGGGCGGGCATCTATTCCAGCCAGACATCACCGCTGTTCACCCGGCCACCGGCGAGGTGATTTACGTCGAGGTAGAGACGGAGGCCAGCAAGAACGACCGGATTGCGCGTGAACAAAAGTGGCAAAATTGCTGCAACGCAACCGAAGGAAATATCTACCTGGTGGCCGCGAACAGGAAAAGCGAGATGAAGATTCTTTCCGAGATACGCTCCGCGCTGCCGCGCAGGCGATTTCGGATACGGTCGTTCAACTACGAAGATGGCCCGGCTCCAGATGGAATCGTGTGGTCAAAAGGCTAATTTGGGGCAAAAAGGGGTTTTGGGACGGGGTAAATCAACTCCCAGCGAGTCGCTGGGACACCCCATATATGGGATTATTGGCGTATAAAAAGCGCATTACCGCCAGATACGGCGGGTCAGAAAATGAGCAATGGGACACCGCGCCCCCAAAAAGCGCGCAAAGAGAGTTGATAAACCCTTATAAGGCTTAAGTGATTTGTGGACGCCGTCCCATTGCGAACCTTTGGTCTGGATGTTTTCTGGCCTGCTGGCGGCCTGGTTTTCTGGTTATCGGCTGGCGGGGTGGGCGGGGGGTGCTGAGTTTGCTGTTGACGAGCGTCCGGGCAGGGGTGCTCGTTTTTTTTGTTAACAAGGGAGCCTGTTTTCTAACGTAACTGAGAGGGGACGTTGATGATTTTCTAACGGAGTGTCTGGTAAAATACAAGTGAACTGGTCGGCGAGGTCGGCCAGTCAACCGAGAGATAACCGGCCTCTAGCAAGCCGGGGAGAAAGGAGCGAACGACGATGGGTAAACTTTTTGCAAATCTGGTGATAGGTGGGTGTGTCCTGCTGGGGTTTTATGTGTTGTTTGTGGCGGGCTTTTTCGTGTGGTCGGCGAACCAGCCGATGCAGGTGGCGGAGGCCCAGGCGGTCGCGCCGGGGATAACATTTAGCGAGCTGCTGGTTGACCGCTATGCTCGCTGGAAAGAGCGAGGTGAGCACTTGTATTCTAGCGGCCAAGCCAAAACAGCATTCGTGTGCCAGGGGAGCAACGGCTTAATTTTTTATCCTGCCGTAATCAGCGCAAATCTTTCTGTGACCATCGCGCACTTCAACCCGGCTGCTGAGGCGGGGCTTCGGGAGGGCTGGAACGGGGTATTCCCGCCGACTGAAGTCCTGGCGGGCCCGCTGCACAAAGCCTGGTGGTGGGAAATCGAAAACTATGCCTGGAATTTTTGGGTCTACCCGGCAGGCAGTCGAAGCCCAGACTTGAATGATTGTCACGTTGACCATGTCGGCTACCCAACCCGTCCAGCGGGTTCGCAGTAGCCTCTGCTGCCGAAGGTAAACAAGATAACGGCCTGCCGGGATGACTGGCGGGCTGTTTTTTTGTTCACGGGGAACACCCGCTGGATTTTTGGAATTTTGCTCGGGTTGGGCTTTGCTGGGAACGGCAGGAGTGGGAAACCTTTCAAGACTGAAAACTTACTCAGGCGCGGTTTTTGGTAAGATACGGGCGACAACTGAATAACGTCTACTAACTTCTAAAGTCATTTTTAAACGTCTGCAAGGATTTCCCTGTGTGGGAGCGATTCTTGTGGGCGTTTTTTTTGTTTACCAGCCCAGGAGGTGCTATGTCAAGAAAAACTGAAGTTGTTGTTAAACCAGTACACGTTGTGATGGCGGTGCTGGCGTTCGTGTTGCTGGCGGTGGGCTTCTACGCCGTTGCGCCAGTGATTTCGGCTGCGGCGAAGTCGTCTGGTCCGCAGGAGGCGGCAGCGCGCGAGGGCGCGATGGCGTTCTTGAACCGGGATGTCCGGCAGGGGAAGCAGGCCTGGATTGATTCTGTCTGCGCCGTGTCCACTGAAAACGGCTGTGAGCTGATGTCGGAAGTGTTCGCGCCGCTTGCGTGGCCGAGCACCGAGGAATTGAATCAGGTGGTGGTCTGCGGCATTGATTCTGCCGCTCGTCACATGAGTTTTACGCTGACGCAGGATGCCGAGAGTCTCGAAGCCGAGGTCTGGAAGTTGTCGGGCAGTTGCATGATAAACGATGCCGTTGCGCCCAAGTCGGGAGAAGTGTTCGTGGCGGTCGTGAAAGATGGCGACGGCTGGAAATTCGACCATGTTGTTTTTGATCAGGAACTAAAAGCCCTGGAGGGAAAATGAATCGCAAGAAGCTAGCTGCGCTGTTTTTTGTATTAGCGGTACTGGTGGCATTGCCGACGCTTTCTGCGCTGGCGCAGGGCAGCCAGCCGCCCTCGGGCGATAGCGGGAGCGCGTCGTGGGGGAGTTTTTTCGCGCCGGATGGCAGCATGCTTCCCGGCGTGACGGATATGGGTGTTGTGTACCAGGATGCGTCGTGGATGCCGAACCTGAGCTGGGCTGGTATCAACATGCAGGCCGAGTATCACCAGTACGTTGCGGCGGACGGCTCGACGATGTTGATGCCGACCCAGACCACTTTTTTCTTAGCGCGATGCAGTCCAGATTCGCCCTTCTACAGCGCTGATGCGTGGATAGGGGCGGGGGGTGCTGCGCAAGTCAATTTCAACGCCGGGAGTGGGACAACCCTCGATAGACTGTGGTCTCTTGTTACCGGTTTCGCAACACCGGGTCAGCAAATGGACACCTCGATTTCTGGCGCGTTCGTAAACTGGTCACTGTTCGGCCTCGGGGATTCGTGGCAGACGCTACAAGGAATGGCTGGACAGTCCTGGCAAGACGGCAACCTCTACATGAACGCCCTGCTGTTTAGCGGGTGCGCTGGTTCTCCGGGTGGCTGTCCGCCGGAGGTGCTGGCTGCCCTGGCGACCGCAACGGCGACAGCAACGGACGAGCCGATTGTGCCGGATGACCCTTCGGCGACTCCGCCTCCGCCTGCTGTGTGTCCTGCGCCATCGGTATCCCAGGCTGCGCCGAGCATGAGTATTGGGCCGGGCGACCCGCCGTACCCGCTTGTGGTGGGGCAAGACCCGGAAAAACGGGGCGCGGACGTGTTTGGGCAGATTACCCTGCCTCCTGTGATTGTGACCTGGTACGAACCGGTCTACGAGGATGACCTGGGCTGCGTGGGGCCGATGTCACCTGGCGAGCCTCCGTGTTCTCGCGGGCGCGTCGAGACGGTGACTTACCTGTCTGGGTGCATCGCGCACCATGACGCTGTTCCCGAGCAGATTGTGGCAGTTACGGGGACGGCGACATTGAGCGAAGCGAGCCGGAACTGGATAATCAACGACCTGGGCAGCCGGTGGTATGGCGCGTATGTTCACCAGGGGTCGTTTAATCTGATGCAGTTTGGGAACTCTGGCGCTTCGTGCGGCGGGGATGGGACATGCCGGGCGGTGATTGACGCGCGTGGCGTTCCCTTTGCTGACCCTGGCAAATTTGACCTGCTGCTGCGTATTTCGACGAATGGGGCGTTCTGGAATGGTCAGCGCATCACTGCGCCTCGGTCGCTTTCGGTGACTGGCGAGCTGGGTGTCTCTGCAATCCTGCCGACCTTGATTGACGCATCGACTCGGCCATAGGCGTTTTATGAACTTTTTTTATGAACTTTCTTGACCATCTCACCGTTGTCTTGATGGACATTCCGGTCTACCTGGCGAATGGCGTCTTGTGGATTTTGTATCAACTGGCGGCGTCCATGCCTGCCCTGGTAAGCCTGGGGTCGGCTGGGCTGCTGGCCTGGTTGATTGACGATGATGTCCAGCGGCGGGTAGCTGCTCGGCCCTTGCGGGGAGAGCGTGGTGAGATGATGGCCGGTTCTCGCACGGCGCAAATCATGACCGGCGTGCTGACCGTGATGTGGGTGGGCGCGCAGTGGGGGATGGCTGCGCCTGTGCCCTGGATTGGGGCGGCGATGTGGCTGGTAGGTCTGACTGCGCTGCTGATGGTGCCTGCACAGCGGTTTAATTTGCTGCACATGGTCAAGACTGGGATTGCGCTGTACGCTGCGGCTGTGTTTGCGTCGCGCATCTACCTGGTGTACACCTCGCAGATTTCGCCGGAGCAGTGGGCATCGCTGGTAGGTTCGGCGCAGACCGCGATGGCGGTGGTAGCCAACACCCAGGGAAACACGACAACGATAGTTGTCTGGGCGCTGTGGCTGGTATTGCCGCTTGGCTACTTTTCGATGCTGCTACAGCAAGTCTTTATGCATTCAATATCCCTGACTAATCCGTTTGCGTCGGCGGCTTCGATGATGGCCCAGATGCGTGACCGGGGCGGCAGGTAATCAAAAAATCAAACGAGGAAATTTTTTATGGAAAAAAAGCAAGACAAGAAAAAAACCTGTAATCCGTTCGAGGTAGTGAGTCAGGCGCTGACGGCTTTCGTGGGTTACGAGGAGCGCATGTTGGCGGGAGGTAAGGCCAGCGAGATTGACGAGGAGCGCCGCGCTGTCGAACTGATCGGGAAAGTTTTGGGCGAGTGGGCGGCTGTCGCTCACCGCTCGGATGAACTTGCGCCCACGTTCTATATTGATTACATGGTTTTGGAATTTACCGCAGGGGCGACGCCGGAAGATGACTTTTATATGGCGACCTTCCTGGGCGAAAAGTCTTTTATCCCGATTCGGTCTTTTCCTGCGCTTGGAAACGCCCTCAACGAGTGCTTGCTTATGATTGAAAACAAGAGCGGCCTCGAATGATTGAAAACAAGAGCGGCCTCGAATGATTGAAAACAAGAGCGGCCTCGAAATGTTTTACGAAATATTGAGCATTGAAGACGATGACGACGAATGAAAACGAGGCAGGCCCGTTTGCCGTTGTCAGGCGGGCGTTGAATGCGAACAGCAATTATCGCGCTAGTCTTGTCAAAAAGTTATTGCCTGACGGTTCATGCTACGAGGATGAGGAAGAACGCGCGAAGTCCCTTTTGTCCAGGATATTTAGCGAGGCGGACTTGGGGAAGGTATCGCTCCTCCAGCGCGCCGGGTTCATCGTTTATTCCATAGATTTCATGGCGCTGGAGTTTCACTACGAGGCCTCGGAGTCGGAAGATTACTTCCGGGTTATTTTCCTGGGCATTGGAGCGGACACGCGGGCGCGGTCGTTGATTTCGCTTGGCGATGCGCTTGACGAGTGCATGAATCTGTGCCTGATACAAATGTCCGAAGAACATTACGGTTAGCATCCGTATTTGATTTTGGCGGTATTGTTGTGTACCGCAGCACCTTTACAACTGAATACTACTTTGAGAACACCGATTGGATTCACTGAAGCGTGAATCCTCCTGCTGCGGCTCCTGGAAACCGGGAAGCCGAGAATGCTGCTTTTATTGCGCTGGCAAAGACATTGCCAGGCGAACACGACGAGAAGGGATTGCAATGTATTTTGATTGCAGTCCCTTCTTGCGTTTTCCTGGCGGCTGCTGGTCAGGCAGTTAATCCGTTCTGGTTACGCAAGTAGCCGGAATCAATTAGCTGCTCTGGCGCGCGCTGCGCGCTGAGCTGCCCTGAGCCTTTGTTGGCTCTTTCCCGAGTCCTTCTGGACTCTTTTTCAACGTCTATTTTGTGTTTTTCAACGTCTACCAATTCTATAAAACACTTTTTACCTTACTTTTTTTCACACATATACCAAATCCTGGCTGCTGCCCAGGTATTCTTCGTCACCCTGTTATTCCGCCTCTGGTTGCCAGTGTCTGCGGAGATAACCTTGTGAGGGGGAATCCCCTTTTATGTTTTGGCCGCCGCCGTCCGTCCCTGGTTGGATAGACAGCCTCGGCCACAAGAAGAACAAGGACATTGCCCATCGGGCCGTGTCCTTGTTTGCAAACTACGTCATCAAAGCCCGCGAGGCTTTACACAAAAAACACACACAGGAGGATACGCATGGAAACAGTTGTTATTTTTGGTACGGTCTTGGCGATTGCGTTTGTTATCGCCGTCGGCAAAGGGATGGTCATGGTTTTGCGTGAGCGCATGGCTATTGACGACCGCGTTGACGCGGTGACTCGGTAGGTGCCATCATGCCGACTGACATCTCCCGCTCGGGTCTGTTCCCTGTTGCTCTGCTGAGGGTGTCGCAAGCCACCTTCGATGAGTACCGCAACTTCTTTTTTTACGGAACTCCTCTAAGCGAGGAGGCAGTCCCTGAAATTCGAGAAGTTTTGTCCAAACTCAAGAACTAACACAAGGAGAACACATGAACGGCAAATCGAAATACGAAGATTACAAAGAGTTCCGCCGCGCCCGCGCTGCGCACAAGGCTGTCCGCAAGCAAGAAGCCCTGGATCTCAAAAAATCGCGGAAGCACGAGGGCAAGAAGTCGCTCAAGTTTGACCCGCGCTTCGACATCGAGTAATTCACCCATCATCAATTTCACAAGGAGAGAACGATGACCAAGCAATTTTCTATCAGCAGCGATGCTGCTTTCACGCAATCCGCGAATCCGGTAGGCGCGCTCTTGCATTTTTTGCAAGTCTGCGACTTACCAGGCGCGGACGAACTGCGCGCTGCGCTCCTGGCCGATGACCGGTTCTCTATCAAGACGGACGGCGTGGAATACACGCGCGAGTTTTGCGATGAGTGCGGGTACAAGCCTGGTCTGCACGCGGAAAGCTGCTCTCGCGCTTATACGGTCCCCGTAGAGGAGTGGATGAGTGACGCTTTGCAGGCGCGCTTTGTCGTTGTCTCGTAAGTCAATCGGCTTACGCCTTATGCAAACAGGGTCATCGCAAGATGACCTTGTTTGTTATTTCAAACCTGGAGGAAACATGGAAGAAATTTTGCATCACCCGGTTCGCGTCATCGCCACGCTGTTTGTGAGCGGGCTGTGGGGCTTTGTCCTGGTCGCGTTTGTCTTTGGACTGGGCAAGCTGGTTTTCCAGAAGTCCTGGGCTTTGTCGCGCAGGCTGACTCGTCCGCTGCGCATTCGCCGCTGCGCCGTTAGCGCGCAGGCTGCTGATCTCCATGCGCCGGACGACGCTACCCTGGCGCGCTGGCTGCAAGAGGCCGCGCCTGCGGACGCCGACACTGACCCGTTTGCGCTCGCTGATGTTGTATCGTGAGCCCAAGCATCCGAAAGGATGCTTTTTTGTTTTTTTTAGCGTGCCCGGCGAAAAGAGGCCGGACGCGCCGTACATCCCCCTGGATTTTTGGAGTTTTGCCTGGGTTGGGCTTTGCTGGGAACGGTAGGAGTGGAAAACCTTTCAAGACTGAAAACCTACCGGGGCGCGGTTTTTGGTAAGATACTGCCCACAACTGAATAACGTCTACTAACT
>CAYSWG010000008.1:20715-21710 GCA_964434465.1 uncultured Geobacteraceae bacterium | reverse complement strand
GAGTCGTAGCGAACGTCGTCAAATATGAAGAACTCTGCTTCAGGACCGATGTATGCAGTGTCGCCGATACCGGAGGACTTCAGATATGCTTCAGCCTTCTTCGCGATATTACGGGGGTCGCGGGTATAGGCTTCCTTGGTGATCGGGTCAAATATGTTGCAGATGAGGCTCAGGGTCGGCACAGCAGTAAAGGGGTCCATTTTAGCGGTTGAAGGATCAGGCAGAATGATCATGTCCGATGCATGAATGGGCTGCCAGCCGCGAATGGAGGACCCGTCAAAGCCGAGGCCGTCCTCAAAGACGTCTTCGTCAAATTCACTGATTGGCACCGAAAAATGCTGCCAGATGCCGACAAAGTCCATGAACTTGAAATCTACCATCAGTACACTGTTGTCCTGCGCCAATTTTACTACTTCTTGTGGTGTCATTCTATTCTCCTTACTGTTCAGTATAGAAATAGAAGCGAATACCTAGACCGCGTCCTGCCCCCGTTCACCCGTTCTGATGCGCACTACTTCCTCAACATTGGTAACAAATATCTTGCCGTCGCCAATACGGCCGGTCTTCGCCGCGAATTCGATGGTTTCTATTACCTTGCTGACGAGATCGTCACCGACAATGATCTCCATCTTGATCTTCGGTATAAAATCCACGACGTATTCAGCACCACGGTAGAGCTCAGTGTGCCCCTTCTGCCTGCCGAAACCCTTTACTTCGCTGACGGTAATCCCCTGGATGCCGATCTCATTCAAAGCTTCCTTTACCTCATCAAGTTTGAACGGTTTAATGATAGCCTCTACTTTTTTCAATGAGAACCACCCCCTCTTTAAAAATATTCAGCAGGTATTGTCGTTTATGAAAATCATGCTGATGTCTGTGACGCACCCATGTTACGCAAATAGTCTGCCAACAGCAATAAAATATTTACGTGTGATAATACCGGTAGTTACGGAAGGACATGCCGATGCTTGCTGCAGGGACAGCCCAAATACTAG
>CAYSWG010000008.1:9568-20701 GCA_964434465.1 uncultured Geobacteraceae bacterium | reverse complement strand
AAGCACATGGAAAGATAGGTGAATATTTTTTGTGCAAAATTGTTCTACGAGTAACTATCACCATGTGTTTCGATGAAAAATTAACCTGCAACAGCAGTCCGCAGGAGGGACACCAAAGTCTGGACACGAATCATGGGTACCTTGCCGTCCTTGGCGGCATTCAGCGGAATAGCGAAAATCGCCTCAATTTCCAGGGGGCGTCCGGCAAGTCGGTCAACGAGCATTGATGGTTGGTAACCGATCATTTTTTTCGAAGATAGCACCATGGCATCGATCAAGTCGTAGGAAATCTGCTGTGTCAGATCCTGGGTATTTGCCGCAGTGATTACCTCATGCATGATCTCGCCGATCAAAACACGACTGGCAGGACATGCCAGCAGCTTGTCAACGGTCATCTGCAGAAGTGCGCACATGCCGTTGAAGGGGATGTTCCAGACGAGCTTTTCCCAGCGTGCTTTTTTCAGGTCGGGAACAACGCGACAGGGTATCCCTGCACTGATGAATACAGAGGCAATCAAATCCAGCAGGGCCGTTTGCGATCCATGAAAGGCGCCTATTGTAATGCGCCCTTCCGCAAGATGGTGCACAGTACCAGGCTCACCCCGCGTGGCGCATAAAAAGGCAACACCACCGAGTACGCGTTCTGCACCAAATACACTGGCAAGCTGTTCTTCGTTACCCAAACCATTCTGAAGGGTCAGAATGGCTGTTGACTCACCCAGCAAGGGCGAGATAAGTTGCCGGAATCTATGGTTGGCACACGTCTTCAAACCAACGATGACAAGATCCACTGCACCGATTTCGTCAGGCTGACGATAACCATTGATGGAGTTCAGGTGAAAATCACCATCTACTGAGTAAATCTGGAGTCCGTGCTCCGCTATGGCATCAAAATCGCTTCGCAAAAGAAAATGCACATCCATGCCGGCCCGTTGCAGTAACGAGCCGTAATACAGTCCAAGGGCTCCTGAACCGACCAAGGCAATTCGCATGAGAGTTCTCCATGGCAAGCACGCCATTCTGGTGTTGCTTTATTGCGGTTATACCGATATATACAGCACTATGTCACTATGTGAAGCGAGCAAGACCGATTGGCAGACTCTCGCTTGATGAGAGTGACCGTTCCCCGTGGAGCAGACATGCATCGACTTATTGCGTTAACCGTTTTGTTTCTTGCAGCTCAGGAAGCCTGTGCCGATATTTATTCTTATACGGCAGAAGACGGTACGGTTACTTTTACCGACAGGCCGTTGAGACGCTCTGCCGTTCTCATAATGAAAGAAACAAGCCGTGAAACAGAGCGCGATACCCATCGGTCAAAAGCTGTGCTGACTGCGCAAAAAGCTCTGGCTGCCGGTCATCTTTCCTTGCCTGTTTCAGGAAGAATAGCCTCGGTAATGGGGCCTCGAATCGACCCCTTTACCGGAGACCGGAAGCATCATCACGGCATAGATATCGCTGTTCCGGAAGGAACCCCCGTACGGGCAGTTGCTCCGGGCGTTGTTGCCTACAGCGGCAATCGCGGTGGCTATGGGAACCTGGTGATTGTCAACCACGGTAACGGCATGACAACGCTTTATGCCCACACCGTGAGCAATCTGGTTACTGTCGGTACTTTTGTGGAAACAGGATCGGTACTTGCCCTTTCCGGATCCACCGGCAGGTCAACCGGCCCTCATGTGCACTTTGAAGCATGGCAGGATGGTCTCAACATCACCGGCAGCTTTCTTTCGCCATCGCACCACACCCTGTCGGGCAACTTGCCGCTGAGTATCCATCGCAAACCCGACCCGGTGCGAAAAATCATCATGGCAGACGGCACCATTCTGCTGACAAATATGCCCCTGGTACACCCTTAGATTTTCCCCAGTTTCACCTACACCATTCATGGACGAACTCCTGAACTGCACAGGGAGTCTATCACATCGAGGCGGAAGTCAGCAGGAACGGCCAGTAATAACCGCTGTCAAAGACTGGAGCGTCATTGACTCCAGTGAATCTACTATCTTTGTTGCACCGGTCAAATGGTCAGCCTTATAGCTGTTGGTAACGGCGAGAACGCACAGTCCGGCACCGGTTGCCGAAGCAATTCCCGCGGGAGTGTCCTCAATGGCAAGGCACGATGAGGCGCTGAACCGCCGATCCGGGTAAGCTGTCATGAGGCGCCGCAGGGCAAGCGCATAACTTTCCGGGTCGGGTTTGCTGGCAGTCACGTCATCCGCCGTTACGGTGACGGTAAAAACATGTTCAAGGTCAAGCACCTGAAGAATAGGCTGAATATCGTGGGCCAATGCGCCGCTGCATAGCGCCAGGGGAAGTGTTCCGGCCAGGTTCTTGAGCAGGGGGATGACGCCCGGGTAGGCTGCAACCCCCGCCGAAATGATATTTTGAAAAACAGCTGCCTTGGTGGCGATCAATTCAGCCAGAAGAGCATTGTCCAGATGCTTCCCTGCACCGGAAAAAGCCTCGCGGAAAGCGTCCCTGTCATCAAACCCCATGTAACACTCCAGATACTCCTGCCAGGAATAACCGAGCCCATAGGGTGCAAGAACGGTTTGAAATGCCTGGTAATGCAGTGGCTCAGTGTCAACAATAATTCCGTCAAAATCGAAAACAAGCGCATCAAGCATGGTGTGTTCCCAGCCCCTCTTGTAAATTGGCACGAATGCCGGAATAGTGGTACTACTTCTTGCGTGACCTGCCGAAAGCCGCCATAAGGGAAAAAGCCCCCATGACGCCGAAAGCATTTGCTGCGAAATCGGCAAATTCAGGGGTTCTTTCCCGGGTAAAGGCACCTTGAGCCAACTCCACAAGGCCTCCGTAGACAATAACTCCGGCAACAAGGAGCAGCCAGACTGGTGTGGTCAACGGTCGATGCCGTGCAACATACCAACTGGCAAGGAGCGTCAGGATACCATAGGCGCAGCCATGGACAATTTTGTCTGCAGCGGAAAAATCCGTTACCGGTGCAGAGGGGGCGGGCAGTAATGACCCCATGGTAATGAGGCATAGCCAGAGAGACAGTAACAGGAAACGCGGGCAAAGGATATGGAGTCGGGAAATCAGGGGCATGGATTCGCGCACTAACGGAGTTGACTTTCAGGTACACCAACTGACATCACCTGATCCTTCACGCAGAACTTCGGGAATATCACTGATCAGACTGACAACCGAACTGACCGCAACCGACAGCACCCCGCCATCAACAACAATGTCAAGCTGGCGACCCAGCTTCTGCTCGATTATGACGGGATCACCAAGGGGCTGTTCACCTGAACGATTCGCACTGGTGGTAATTATGGGATGACCCAGCTCGCGGATAATCGCCAGACAGATCTTGTTGTCGGGAATACGGATGCCGACGGTCTTCTGTTTGGTAACAAGTATATTAGGAACGGTGCTTGCTGCGGCAAGTACAAAGGTATAGGGACCGGGGAGGAGCCTTTTCATGAGTTTGTACTGGTAATTGCTTACCTTGGCGTATCGAGCAATGTCGGAAAGGTCGCTGCAAACAAAGGAAAACGGTTTCTTTCGTTCGCGCTGCTTGATTGCATAGATTCGCTCGATGCCCCGCCTGTTCAGAATGCTGCAGCCGATTCCATAGGTTGTATCCGTTGGGTAGGCAATGATCCCTCCCTGGGCGAGGGTTTCGGCGACACGAGCGACGAGGCGCGGCTGTGGATTGTCAGGATTGATTTCAAGTATCATTGCATTGCCTCAGCAGAAAGTTTGCCGATTCACTGTAACAACAGCAAAAAGCAGCCGAAGGGCACCTATGAAGCCATCACAAGATCAACCGACTAATCGCTCCGGAGATTTTCAGGTGTTTGTCTAAAACCGATACGGGAAACTCATTTACCCGTATGGCCGAAGCCACCCTCCCCTCGGTCACTGTTGCCCAACGCGACGACCTCGACAATGACAGGTCTGACAAAGGGGCAGATGACCATCTGGGCTATACGGTCCCCATTGTTTATGGTGAAAGGTTCTGCGCCGTGATTGATGACGATCAGCTTGATCTCACCACGATAATCGGGGTCGATCGTGCCGGGCGAGTTTACCAGACTGATACCATTACGGAGAGCCAGGCCGCTCCGCGGACGAATCTGCGCTTCGTAACCATCAGGAAGTTCGATGGCAATACCCGTGGGTATCAAGGAAATATGACCAGGCAGGATGGTCACCTGTCCTGACAGGTCAGCATAGAGGTCCATCCCTGCAGCATGGGTGGTCATGTAGGCAGGGAGGGGGGTGCTGTTTCCGGAACGTACCCGGCAAATTTTAACGGTCAGTCTGGCAGCCATAGGATTAATTCAGCGAGAATGTAGCAGTAGTAACAGACTGTTTATCGACTTTACCGAGAATTTCCAAGGCAAGGAATTCGTCCCGGAACAGTTCTTTGCATAAATCCATCACCTGACGGGGCGTCGTGTGGTCAAGTCCCCGGGTGATTTCGGCAAGAGGCACCTGTCTGCCGAAATATATCTCGTTTTTTGCCAGCTTGGTCATGCGGTTATCGGTACTCTCCAGAGAGAGGAGCAGGTTACCCTTCAGGTGCTCCCGGGCAAACTCCATTTCGTCACTGGAGACGGGGACTGTTTTGAGATCCTGCAACAGTTGCAGAATAATTTCTATGACCTCAATGAGGCGTTCCTGTTTGGTGCCGGCGTAGACCACCAGTGTTCCGGCATCGGAGTGGGACAGCATGTACGAATAAACAGAATAAGCCAAACCACGCTTTTCACGAACCTCTTGAAAGAGACGGGAACTGATGCTGCCACCGAGGATCGTATTGATGATGTAACCAGCGTAGCGCTTTGAACTCCCCTGGGGAAGCGCTTTGCTACCCAGGCACAGATGGACCTGTTCTAGATCGCGTTCATGGGTGGTTACTTGTTTTTGGTAGAACGGGGCAATGGTATTCTTGCTGTAGTTACCAGGAGGGACATCAGCAAGAATCCGCTCGAGATGCAATTGCAGTTCAGGGTGGTCAACCCTGCCGGCTGCGGTTATTATGATGTCTTCAGCACAGAAGCGCTCGTTGCGGCAGGCGAGGAGCGCTTCCCGGGAAAGGTTTCCGACCGTGTCCTCGGTGCCGATAATGGGCATGCCGAGGGGATGGCTTTTCCAGAAACTTCTGCAGAACAGGTCGTGAATATAATTGTCAGGGCTGTCCCTGAGCATCCAGATTTCCTGAAGGATTACCTTGCGTTCTTTTTCGATTTCCTCCAGGTCGAACAGGGAGTTCAGGAATATGTCGGCAAGCAGGTCAATGGTCTTTGGCAGCGCATTGTGCAGCACCTTGGCGTAATAGCAGACATATTCCCTGCAGGTGAAGGCATTGAGGACACCGCCCACGGAGTCGATTTCGCGGGCGATGTCCAGTGCACTTCGCCGACGCGTCCCCTTGAACAATAAATGTTCAATGAAATGGGCGACCCCACTGACGCTTTCCTGGTCATGCCGTGACCCACTCGTAACCCAGATGCCGATGGATACCGAGTGTGAGTGGGGGATTTCCTCACTGATGACCCGTATCCCGTTGTTTAATACCGTTTTGGTGATCATGAACTAACTATACTCTCGAGCAGAAGATTTTCCAGAGCACATTCCAGAATTACTCAGGCAACTGGGAACCAAGGGCCTCTTTGCGCGACAACTTGATCTTGCCCTGTTTATCGATGCCGATGCATTTGACAAGCACCTTGTCCCCTTCACGGAGCACATCGCTCACATTCTTGACCCGTTCAGTATCAAGTTCTGAAATGTGAACGAGGCCGTCGGTCCCTTGAAAAATCTCTACAAAGGCACCGAAGTCCATTACTTTTTTGACAGTGCCCATGTAGAGTTTGCCCTCTTCGGCCTCTGCAGTAAGATCACGTATCATTTTGATTGCTCTCTCACAAGCGGCCTTGTCATGGCTGGCAATGTTGATCTTTCCGGTATCTTCAATGTCGATGGTGACACCGGTAGCCTCGGTAATGCCACGGATGTTCTTGCCACCGGTGCCGATGACGTCGCGAATCTTGTCGGTCTTGACGTAAATAGTTGTGATTCTCGGTGCGTACGGCGACATATCTTCCCGTGGCGCGGTGAGCGCTTCGGCCATTTTACCCAGAATGTGCAGCCTGCCTTCCCGGGCCTGCTCGAGGGCCTTCTCCATGATTTCCCGGGTTACACCGGTAATCTTGATATCCATCTGCAGCGCCGTGACACCTTCAGCCGTGCCTGCCACCTTGAAATCCATGTCACCGAGATGATCCTCGTCACCGAGGATATCGGACAGGATGGTGACCGCCTCACCCTCCTTGATAAGGCCCATGGCAATGCCGGCTACCGGCGCCTTGATGGGAATGCCTGCGTCCATCATGGAGAGTGCACCACCGCAGATAGTTGCCATGGAAGACGACCCGTTGCTCTCAAGGGTATCGGATACTACCCTGATAGTATAGGGGAACGCATCAAAGTCGGGTAGAACCTGCGCGAGTGCGCGCTCGGCAAGGGCACCATGGCCGATCTCCCGTCGTGAAGGCCCGGGACGCCCACTAACTTCACCGACGGAAAATGCCGGGAAGTTATAGTGCAGCATGAAGCGTCTTTTACTTTCACCATAGAGGGAATCGATGCGTTGCTCGTCTATGGACGTACCAAGGGTTGCAGCCACGAGTGCCTGGGTTTCGCCACGGGTGAACAGAGCGGACCCGTGGGCGCGAGGCAGCAAGCCTACTTCCGAAGTGACAGCGCGGACGGTGCGGGTATCTCTGCCGTCAATACGCTCACCGTCTATGGCAATGTGCTGACGGACAAGGGTGTATTCCAGGTCACCGATACATGCGATGATTTCGCTGTCACGGCCTTCATACTCGGACTGAAACGCCGCAATGGTTTCTGCTTTGATTTCATTCAACCGATCCCTGCGCTCTGCCTTGGTTGTGATGCGGTCGGCTTCCTTGATCCTGGCGGCGGCGAACTCCGTTACTTTCGCAGTGAGAGTGCCATCAACTTCCGGGGTGGTCACCTCCATTTTCGGCAAACCTTTGAGTTGACCTAATTCCTCCTGGACACGGAGCAGCGGCTGCATTGCGGTATGTGCGAAAAATATCGCTTCGAGCATGTCCTGTTCGGAAACGAATTGTGCACCGCCTTCAACCATGATGACTGCTTCTTTGCTTCCGGCGACAACGATATCAATATCACTTGTCTGCTGTTCGTCGGCAGTGGGGTTGCTGACAAATTGCCCGTTGACCCGGCCAACACGCACCGCCGCGATAGGACCCTGGAACGGGATATCGGAGACAGTCAGGGCGGCCGAAGCGCCTATGATGGAAAGAATGCCCGGATCATGATCTTTATCGGCAGAGACCACCGTAGCAACAATCTGGGTTTCATTGAGAAAGTATTCAGGAAAAAGTGGCCGTATCGGTCGATCAATTAAACGGCAGGTGAGAATTTCGCTTACCGATGGACGGCCTTCCCGTTTGAAAAAGCCCCCCGGAATCTTGCCACCGGCATAGGCTTTTTCCTGATAGTTCACGGTAAGGGGAAAAAACCCCTGCCCTTCCTTGGCACTTTTTGCGGCAACTGCCGCCACCAGCACCATGGTGTCGCCGCTTCTGACGATGACGGAGCCGTTTGCCTGTTTGGCCATCCATCCGGTTTCTATGGAAATCGTTTTACCCTGTACTTCTACGGATAGTGTCTGTTTCATTTTTTCAGGCCTCCATGTCCTGTCTGCTGGGGCCGTCGGTACAACCACCAAAATCCCTGGGCATTTTGGTAGCTGTACCCGCGACCCCCAACAAAAAAATGAACGGGCATAAAGCCCGTCCGTTAAAAGTGGGGCAATATATCTCCTGTTGCCAAGAGATATACTGCCTGTTCTTATCTCCTGATGCCAAGCTTCTGGATAATAGCTCGATATCGTTCGACATCTTTGCTTTTAAGGTAATCCAGGAGTCTTCTTCTTTGACCAACAATCTTTAACAAGCCACGTCTGCTGTGGTGGTCCTTTTTGTGAATCTTGAAATGCTCGGTCAAATATGTGATCCTCTCGGTGAGAATCGCTATCTGCACTTCAGGAGAACCGGTATCATTCTCATGACGTTTGTGGGTCTTGATAATCTCAGACTTTTTTTCCGTTACCAGCATACTGCACACCTCCTTTCTTACATTGGATAATTCCTATGGCTGTTATGAAACATAATGGTGACAAAGGCATTTTTTTCTAACACATCTACCAGAAACTGTAAAGGAAAACCTAGGCAAAACCCCTTGAAAGACGAAAGGTTTTCACTGCGGGTTGCCCCGTTTCGCCTGCGCAACATGCCACGGCGACAAGCTTGTCTTGCCAGATGAGACGAACGAGTTGACCCTGCGGCATTGCCGGATCCGGCAGTTCCTCGAAACATGTTTCCGTAATGAGCTTTCCGTGCCTGGCACGAACAGCTCCTTCGTTCGTCAACTGCAATGGTGTCAGGTGAGCCAATGCCTGATTGGGCGAGAGTAGTCCCGTTTCGAGACTACCCTGTTCGTGCAAGAGAACCAGTTCGTCCATGGGTATCGCTCCATCAAGGGTAAATGGGCCGCTTTGCAGACGGCGCAGGGCCCGCAAATGGGCGCCACAACCCAGCACATCGCCAAAATCGCTGGCCACCGTCCGGACATAGGTGCCCCGTGAACAGACGACGCTGAAGGTAACATCCGGAAGGTTCAGCGAGTCGATAGTTAAAGAGTGGATGGATATGGTGCGCGTTGCCCTCTCTACAGACCTGCCCTGTCGGGCAAATTTGTAGAGGGGGACTCCATCCCGCTTCAACGCGGAGAACATGGGAGGAATCTGCTGCTGAACGCCGTGCATCCGGCAGGCAAGATCATTTATGCTCTGTTCGGTTACCTGCCGGTAATCGCCTCTGGCCGTCTCCTTGCCGGTGCAATCCTGGGTATCGGTGGAAATTCCCAGGCGCATGACCGCCTGATAGGCCTTGAAGGATTCATCGAGGAACTGGATAGCCTTTGTTGCCTCACCGACGGCGATGGGGAGCACACCTGTGGCGAACGGGTCGAGCGTTCCGGTATGGCCGGCTTTTTTAATACCGAGAACACGCCGGACCGTTGCCACAACCGTATGGGATGTAACCCCAACGGGTTTGTCGACAACCAGAAAACCGTCCATTAAAAAGTAACCTGCTCCAGGTGCGAAAAAATAGTCTGACGGACCTTGTCCAGAGTTCCCTGCGGCGTACACCCCGCGGCATTGTGATGACCACCCCCGCCAAAGGCCATGGCAAAGGTTGAAACATTGACCGTACCTTTTGACCGGAAGCTGATTTTATAGAGATCGTGCTTGACCTGGCGGAAAAGAACGGCAACCTCCACACCGTGGATGGATCGGGGATAATTGATCAGACCATCGGTCAATTCGGCGTTGGCCCCGGTTCTTTCATACATATCGAGGGAGACGGTAATGGCGGCATAGTTCCCCCGGGGCGAGACGCTGAGCGTAGCCAGCGCTTCGGCAAGGAGTTTAAGGCGTGCAAGTGGTTGGCTCTCGTAGAGTTTCTCTGCGACTGACCAGGGGTTGATACCCAGGGCGACAAGCTCTCCAGTAACCCGGAATGCCTCTGGATCAGCGTTTGAGTAGCGAAATGAGCCCGTATCGGTGACAATTGCCGTATAGATGCACAAGGCGGTCTCCCTGTCAAGGACGTGCCCGGCAGCCTTCAGAATCCGATAAACCAGCACACCCGTAGCACAGGCTTGCGAATCCACATAATTGACGTCACCAAAGGGTTCACCATAGGGGTGATGGTCGATGTTTATGAGGAATCCACGACGCGCAAACACGCTGAGTGCAGCCCCTGCCCGCTTCATTTCGCCGGCATCAAGCACAAAACAGACGTCATACGTCCGGTCGGGGATTTCCTGAACGGCGGTTTCAGTCAAGGGCAGAAAGCGGTAGTTCTCCGGAACCGGATCAGTGTAATAGAGAGTAACGTCTTTGCCCGAAGCGCGGAGAAAACTCGCCAGAGCAGTCGTTGACCCGACCGCATCGCCATCGGGGTTCTCATGGGTTGCCACGAGGAAAGAGGTGCCCTCGGCAATTTTACTGATGATCTTCGCTATCATCGCTTCTGTCCACACCTACTTCATCCAGTAATCTGTCAATACGTTCGCCGTAATCGAGTGATTTGTCATATTTGAACAGCAGATCGGGCACATAGCGCATGTGCAGATTTTTGGCAAGCTCCTTGCGCAGGAAACCCCGAGCGCTGTTCAAACCCGCCGCAGTCGACTTCTTTTCTTCGTCGCTGCCGACCACTGAAAAAAAGACTGTTGCCAGGTGCAGATCATCGGTGACAGTGACTCCGGTGATCGTCGTGAATCCGATACGAGGATCCTTGACTCCTTTGATCAGCAGTGAGGATAGTACCTCATGAATTGTTTCGGCAATCTTGTCCGAGCGTTTCGACGTCATATTTATCAATCCAACTTGGTGGCAATTTTTTCAATTTCAAATGATTCAATAATATCGCCCACTTTGATATCATTGTAATTTTCCAGTGAAATACCGCACTCATAGCCGGAAGCAACTTCACGGATATCATCCTTGAAGCGGCGGAGGCTGGCCATTTTCCCTTCATAGATGACGATGTTGTCACGCAGCAAACGGACCTGTGAGTTGCGGATCATTTTACCGTCAACGACATACGAACCGGCAACGTTGCCGTGTTTCGGGACGGAGAATACTTCCCGGATTTCTGCCCGTCCCAGATATTTCTCTTTGAGGGTCGGCTCAAGAAGACCTTCCATGGCCTTCTTGATGTCGTCAACTGCATCGTAGATGATGTTATAGAGGCGGATATCGACGCCTTCCTTCTCGGCGAGTGACTGGGCCTTCACCTCGGGCCGGACATTGAAACCCAACACAATCGCATTACTGGCTGTAGCCAGGTTAATATCCGTTTCGGTAATGGCGCCAACGGCCGAATTGATGACGCGCAGGCGGATGGCGTCGGTAGAAAGCTTTCGCAACGATTCGGAAACCGCCTCCACAGAGCCCTGCACATCACCCTTGACCACAACGTTGAGCTCCTTGACCTCACCCTTCTGAATCTTCTCATAGAGTTGTTCAAG
>CAYSWG010000008.1:0-9523 GCA_964434465.1 uncultured Geobacteraceae bacterium | reverse complement strand
TCTGCTGGCGAAGCATGGCAATTTCCTTGGCCTGCTTCTCATCACCAAGCACAACGAACACATCACCTGCATCAGGCACACCGGTCAGGCCGATCACCTCGACAGGCATTGACGGCCCGGCTTCCGTGACTTTTTCCGCACGATCATTCTGCATGGCACGTACGCGTCCAAAGTGCACGCCGGAAACAAAATAATCGCCAATCCTGAGGATACCTTCCTGGACGAGAACGGTTGCCACCGGACCGCGGCCGCGATCCAGTTTTGCCTCGACGATGGTACCTCGGGCCGGCTTGTCAGGGTTGGCGCGCAGTTCAAGGACATCAGCCTGCAGCAGGACCATTTCCAGCAGCTCCTCAAGGTTGGTGTGCTGTTTGGCAGATACCTCGACGAAAATCGTATCACCACCCCACTCTTCCGAAACAAGACCAAACTCCATAAGTTCCTGCTTGACCCGCTCGGGTTTCGCGTCGGGCTTGTCAATCTTGTTTATGGCGACAATGATCGGAACGCCGGCGGCCTTGGAGTGATTGACCGCCTCACGGGTCTGGGGCATGACACCATCATCGGCGGCAACAACCAGGATGACGATATCCGTCACCTTGGCGCCGCGAGCGCGCATGGCGGTAAAAGCTTCGTGCCCCGGTGTATCGAGGAAAGTGATCTTTCTGCCGTTCAATTCAACGTCATAAGCACCGATATGCTGGGTGATTCCGCCCGCCTCACCGGCAATGACGTTGGTGGTGCGGATGGCATCGAGGAGTGATGTTTTTCCGTGGTCGACATGCCCCATGATGGTAACAACCGGTGGCCGCTTGACCATATCTTCCGGATTGTCTGGCGCTGCCTCGAGCATTTCATCAAGGTCGATGGCCACGTTTTCAACCTCGTAACCGAATTCCGCGGCAATGATGCTTGAGGTCTCAAAGTCGAGGGGATGGTTGATCGTTGCCATGAGGCCCATTTTCATCAATGCCCGGATCAGGTCATTGGATTTTGCGCCCATCCTTTTGGCCAGTTCACCAACGGTAATACTTTCCGAAATCTTGATGATTCTTTTGATGGCCTTGGGTACGGTGATCTCGGTTTTGCGGAGATCAGGACCTTTATCCCGCTCCTTTTTCTTACCCTTGCCGGTCCGGTACACAGGTTCGAAAACCCGTTCACGTTTTTCGATCATTTCGGTTTTCTTGAAGGTATCTTTCTTTTTGCCGGCCGCGGCAGGGCTCTTCTTCGGCGTACGATCAGCCTCCACCAGGGCTACCGGCTCATCTTTACCCTTCTTCCCCTTCTTCCGGTCATCGACAACCGACTGTGGCGGAGGCGGCGGCACCACCTCCCTGGCAGTTGAGGGAGTTGGCCTCGCGGCGTGGTGTCGCTCGGCGGGCCGAGCCGTATGCCGTGTTTGTGGCACCGGAATCTCCACACGGCCGATGATGCGTGCTCGGCCCGGGGACGGTTGCTCTTCCTGCGAAGGAGTTGGGGTCTGTACATTGGCGTCCGTTGTCTCGACCGGCGGCATTGGTTCGGGGGACTGGGTGACGACCGGTGATTCGAGCACCTCCCGGGGAAGCGATGGTTCGTCGGGCAAGGAAACGACGGGAGCTTCCGTTTCTACGGGAGCGGAATCCTCCTTTGCAGACGCTTCAGCCTGCACTTCGACCGGCGGTGTTTCTGTTTCCGGGGCAGCTTTGGGGCGGCGGCGAATTACCGTTGGCTTGACCCGCACCTCTTCCTGTGCAGTATCCTTGATCACCGGGGAAGATGGTGAAAGCTTCTTGATATCATCGTCGGAAATCATGGACATGTGGCTCGAAACTTCCACGCCAACAGCATGCAACCGGGCAATAAGCTCCTTGTTGTCCACACCCAGTTTCTGCGCCAATTCATGTACGCGGGTTTTATTCATTCCGCACACCCCTCCCCTTTGAAAAAGTTCCTGTATCGGTAAATTTCTTTGTTCAAAATTGCAGTAAAACCAGCGTTCTGAATGAGGAGTACACTACGCGGCCCTTTGCCCAGAAGATCGCCAAGACGATCCTTGGTGAAAAGCACTGCGTGATACGCTCCGGTTAATTCGGCGAGATAACGCACCTTGTTGCCGATGTCCTTCGAAATATCCGTGGCTATCAATACTAAACGCGCCCCGGACTGCTTCTTTTTCAGCAAATCAGCGACAAGATCGCTTCCCGACGCAACCTTTCCGGCTTTGTTCGCCAGTGACACGAAAGAAGCAATACTGTTTTCCAGTACAAGTTCAACCCGTTTGCAGAGTGATTCCGGATCAGTGTCCGTCACCGGTTGCTTGAATGCCCTGGTGAACTGGTTCCGCTCGCAGGCCAGGCGGATACAGGTCCTGTTAAGGCAGGTGTAAGCTCCTCTGCCCGGAAGCTTGCTTTTTAAATCCGGGATCACCTGTCCATCGGGTGAGCGAACAAAGCGGAGCAAATCACCCTTGTCGCAGGAGTGCCGGCAGCCAAGGCAGGTCCTCTGGGGTACATCCTTCTTCATGGTTACTCTTCCGATGTCGTCGGCTCTTCCTGGCTTGTGCTAGTCGGCTCTTCCTCGGTCCCAATGTGCGCCGGGTCAGCGTCAAGCTGTACCTCGTCGTGGCTGCCGTCAAAAGAAGAAAATTGGAGCAACTCGGCTTCAGCAGCACGTGTTTCACTCTTTATATCGATTCGCCAACCCGTCAATCGAGCAGCAAGCCGAACGTTCTGACCGCGCTTGCCGATGGCAAGGGAAAGCTGGTCATCGGCCACGATAATTTCCATTGCCTTGTTTTCTTCTTCAATGAAAATCTTGGACACGACCGCCGGTGCCAGGGCGTTACAGGCAAAGCGGGCGACGTCGTCAGACCATGGAATAATGTCAATCTTTTCGCCACGAAGTTCTGAAACAACATTCTGGACACGGGCGCCTCGCATACCGACACAGGCGCCAACAGGATCTACGCTGCCATCATGGGAGTATACGGCAATCTTGGAACGACTGCCCGGCTCACGAACAACACCCTTTATTTCGACGATGCCTTCGGCAATTTCGGGAACCTCAGATTCAAAAAGTTTTGCAAGTACCGCGGGAGTTGTCCGGGAAAGAATGATCTGGGGGCCCTTCCCGGTCATTTCTATTCTGGTAATCAGCGCCTTGACCCGATCGCCCTGGCGGTAAACTTCCCGCGGCGCCTGTTCGCCCTGGGGCAGTACTGCTTCAGCCCGGCCTAAATCAACGACCAGATCACCCTTCTCATAGCGACGGACTATGCCGTTCACCAGTTCACCCTTTCGTCCAATAAACTCGTTGTAGATGGTTTCCCGTTCAGCCTCCCGGACTTTCTGGATTATTACCTGTTTCGCAGTTTGCGCCGCAATACGTGAAAAATCACTGGCATCCATTTTCATGCCCAGAGAATCGCCAACCTCAACGTCAGGGTCAACTTCCTGCGCCTCCGCAAGATCGATTTCTTTATAGGAGTCGGTTACCTCATCGACAACGGTTACGAACTCGAACAGCTCAACCTCACCGACGTCCTCATTATAGTGGGCTTCCAGATCTCTGGTATTGCGATATTTCTTGTTGGCCGCCGTAAGCACCGCCTGTTCGAGGGCTTCAAGTATAACCTGCTTGTCAATGCCCTTTTCCTTAACAATTGCGTCAATGGTGTGCTTAAGGCTGAAGGTAGTATCCACTTCCAGTTCTCCTCGTTAAATATGGGTGTCATCTATTCATGCGCTGTCTCAGTCCGGAGGGACAGGGCACAGTTACATTTCAAACTCAAGGTTCGCCTTGGCAATGGCGCCTAGGGGGATTCTCGCCAGTTGTCCTTCCCGCAAATGCAGACATATGGTCTCTTCTTCCATGCCAAGCAGGTCGCCGAGGAAGGTTTTGCGGAGGTTCCCATCTTCATCGGCCACGGGAGAGAATGTTCTGATTTTTACCAGCCGGCCGGCAAACCGGACGAAGTCGGCAGCAGTCTTGAGCGGCCGGTTAAGTCCGGGAGACGAAACTTCCAGAGTGAAATTACCCGGCACCAGATCCTCAACGTCAAGTATCGCCGAAAGCTCCCTGCTGAATGAAGCACAGTCGTCCAGAGTAACACCGCCTTCCCGGTCGACAAATATCCGCAGCACAAGTTGGCGCCCTTCCCGCTTGAATTCCACTTCAACCAGTTCAAGGGAAAGTGAACCGGCGATCGGATGGGCAATGGCTTCTATGGAGCTGACGACATCATTGGCAAGCATATTTTTTCCGTAAAAACAAAAAAAGCGAGCCGGAAAGCTCACTTTTAGAGTGAACATGTAATTGTGTCTTCTTTCTATCACGCGACCAGTAAAAAAAGCAAGATTTTTTTACCATTGCCCTGCATAATCCAAAAAAACACGAACCACGGTGGGGATTGACAGATGGGTCCAGTCAGTGTAAGAAGAATGCTCTTTTTGTCTTAATTTCATTGAGAAAGGTTGTTTCATGATAACGCTTGATTTCGAGAAAATGGGCGGACTGATCCCGGCAATCATCCAGGACCACGCAACCGGCGAGGTTCTTATGCTGGCCTACATGGACGAAAAAACTCTGAATTTGACCCTGGAAACGGGCAAAACTTGGTTTTTCAGCCGCAGCAGAAACAAGTACTGGATGAAGGGGGAGCAGTCGGGAAATGTCCAGGATGTCATCGAAGTTTTCACCGACTGTGATGCGGATTCGGTATTGATCAAGGTCAGGCAACACGGTGACGCCGCCTGCCACACAGGCAATCGCACCTGTTTTTATGTCAAGCGGGAAGGCTCGGATTGGGTCGAGCACTCCAACCCGCTCTTCAACCCAGACGAGGTCTACAAAAAATGAGTAATCTCCTCAAATTCGGCATACCCAAAGGCAGCCTGGAAAACGCAACGGTAGACCTGTTCCGCAAAGCGGGCTGGAATATCAGCCTGTCGTCACGCAGTTACTTCCCCGGCATCGATGACGACGAGATGAAGTGCAACCTTATCCGTACCCAGGAAATGAGCAAATACGTAGAAAAGGGAACCATCGATGTGGGCATTGCCGGTCGGGACTGGGTCATGGAAAACGATTCCGACGTCATTACTGTCTGTGACCTGGTCTACTCGAAAGTGTCACGACGGCCGGCACAATGGGTTCTTGTCGTAACACATGGATCACCGGTCACCTGCCCGGAAGATTTGCGCGGCAAAACCATCTCAACGGAACTGGTTGGTTTCACAAAACGGTACTTTGCCGAACGGAATATTCCGGTAACCGTGGAATTCTCCTGGGGCGCAACCGAAGCCAAAGTTGTTGAAGGTCTCTGCGACGCCATCGTCGAAGTTACGGAAACCGGATCAACCATTCGTGCAAATGGTCTGCGTATTGTCGAAACACTCATGACATCCAATCCCATTATCATCGCCAACAGGGACGCCTGGAATGATCCATGGAAAAAGGAAAAGATCCAGCAGATTGCCACATTGCTGCACGCAGCACTGAAGGCGGAGAACATGGTCGGGCTTAAGATGAATGCGCCCAAAGACAAGCTGGACCAGATAATCACGGTCCTGCCAAGTCTCAACTTCCCCACCGTTGCCAATCTTTACAACACCGACTGGGTTTCAATTGAAAGTGTCCTTGATGAAAAGGAAGTGCGGAAAATTATTCCGGCGCTGCTGAAAGCTGGCGCCGAAGGCATTATCGAATATCCGCTCAACAAAATAATCTGACGCCGGAAGTTTTCACAAAAAAACCCGGAATCCCGACATGGGGGTCCGGGCTTTTTTGTGGCATCCTTGTCAACCATATCAGTATTGCAGGTTGACAATACAGGCTGTCCTGTGATACCCATAGAACAGGGAGTTATCTATGCATACCGGTATTGCTGAGTTAACTGAACGTATCTGCACTGGTCATGTGGTGACCGAAGACGAAGCAGCGGCACTGGCACAGCTGTCAGGCCCTGACCTGATCGATCTCTTTGCTGCAGCCAACAGGGTCCGGGAACACTTCCTCGGACCGGACATCCATCTCTGCTCCATCGTCAACGCCAAGTCGGGGCGTTGCCCGGAAAATTGTGCCTTTTGTGCCCAGTCAGTACACCATGTGACCGATGCGCCGGTGCACGACCTGTTGGGTGAAGCGAGCATCGTTGCCGCAGCCAGGTCGGCGCAGCAGGCCGGTTCTTCCTGCTTTGGTATTGTGACCAGTGGCACGTCCCTGAATACCTGGGAGGAGTTGAATGGAATCTGCGCGGCGCTGCGTGATATCCGCCGGGAACTGACCATAGCTCCCGCCTGCTCCCTGGGCATGCTTGATCTGGATACTGCCCTGCTTCTGAAGGAGGCGGGTGCCATTACCTACCACCATAATCTTGAAACAGCCCGATCCTTTTTTCCGGCCATCTGTACAACCCATGACTATGAAGACGATGTACAAACGGTCCGTAACGCAAAACAAGCCGGGCTCAAGGTCTGCTCCGGCGGCATATTCGGTCTCGGCGAAAGCGTTGCCCAGCGCATTGAACTGGCCCTGACCCTGCGTGAGTTGGATGTGGATTCCGTACCCATCAATTTCCTCAACCCGATACCCGGCACCAGACTGGAACATGCCGAATTCTTGACACCTCTGGCCTGCCTGCAGGCTATCGCCCTCTTCCGCATGCTCCTGCCCAGAAAACGGATTCGCGTCTGTGGCGGCCGGGAGCGGAATCTGCGCGATCTGCAGTCGTGGCTGTTCATGGCCGGAGCGGATGGTTTCATGATCGGCAATTATCTGACAACCAGCGGTCGTGACGAACAGCAGGACCGGCAAATGCTCCGTGATCTGGAGCTTACCAGCTCAGGCAGTGGCTGTTGATTGAGCGAGGCCTTTACCTATGACCATGGCACCTAAAGGATTCTTCATAACCGGCACCGATACGGACGTTGGCAAAACGGTTGTTGCTGCGGCCGTTGCCCGCTATCTTCGCAACCAGGGTCTGCGGGTTGGTGTGCTCAAGCCGGTAACCAGCGGCGCTGTCCAGCACGAGGGTCGACTCGTTTCCGAAGATGCCGCTCTGCTGCAGTGGGCGTCAGGCTGCACCGCAGCGGAACGGGACATGGCACCCTATCTGTTGCCGGAGCCCCTGGCACCCAGTGAAGCCGCTGCCCGTGCCGGTGTAGAGCTCTGTCTCGAACCTATTGAACAGGCTTTTCACCGCATCACCGCCAATCATGACCTTACCCTTGTAGAAGGCGCCGGCGGGCTGCTTGTGCCCCTGAATAATGAACTGCTGGTGGCCGATATGGCCAGCAGGCTCGGCTTACCGTTGCTCATCATTGCCAGGGCCGCCCTGGGCACGGTCAATCACACTCTCATGACGTGCGAATGTGCCAAAGCCCGCAATCTGGTCATCGGTGGCATCATCGTCAACGGTCAAAACCAGCCGCCCGGTCCGGCGGAAGCCTATGCGCCACGCCTTATTGCACACCATTCCGGTCTGCCGGTTGTGGCAACACTACCCTATCGGGCAACCAGCCACGAACATGACCTGGTGGTAGAATTATCCCACTATCTGGCCACACAGCCGCTCGCCCGTCAGCTCAGCAAGGAAGGTCACCATGAAAACCGTTACGAGTAAAACTCTTCGCGAGTACGACAAGGAATTCGTTTGGCACCCCTTTACGCAAATGCGTGACTGGCAGGCAGAGGAACCGCTGGTCATTGTCAAGGGCGAAGGGTCCTATCTCATTGACAGTGACGGCAACCGCTACCTTGATGGTGTTGCCTCCATCTGGACCAACGTCCACGGCCATTGCCGACCGGAACTGAACGGACCCATTAAAGAGCAGATCGACCGGCTCGAGCACTCCACGCTGCTTGGCCTGGCCAACGACCAAGCGGCACTGCTCGCCAAGCGGTTGGTGGATATTACGCCGCCAGGCCTGCGTAAAGTCTTTTATTCGGACAACGGTTCCACCGCTGTGGAAATAGCCATCAAAATGGCCTTTCAGTACCAGCAGCACCGGGGTGGTGCCGCCGCGCACAAATCCAAATTCATCACCTTCAAGCACGCCTACCACGGTGACACTATCGGCGCCGTGAGCGTCGGCGGCATCGACCTGTTCCACGGTGTGTTCCGCCCACTCCTTTTTTCGACCATTCAGGCGCCGTCACCCTATTGCTACCGCTGTGAATCGGGCGGTACCGGCAATGATTCCTGCGCTCGGTACTGTCTTCAGGCCCTGGAGCAGTTGATGGCAATCCATCATGGCGAGACAGCCGGTCTGGTGATCGAACCACTGGTCCAATGTGCCGGTGGCATGATCGTGCAGCCAGCCGGTTTCCTACAGAAGGTTCGTGAGTTGTGCGACCGCTATGATATTCTGCTGATAGCCGATGAAGTGGCAGTGGGCTTCGGCAGAACCGGCTTCATGTTCGCCTGTGAACGGGAAGGGATTACTCCTGACCTGATGGCACTCTCCAAGGGACTGACGGCCGGCTATCTTCCCCTGGCTGTCACCATGGCTACCCAGAGGATCTACGATGGGTTTCTCGGCGACTACAGCGAACTGAAGACCTTTTTCCACGGGCATACCTTTACCGGCAATCCCATTGCCTGCAGTGCTGCCCTCGCCAGCCTCGACCTGTTTGCATCGGACAATCTTCTCCAGCAATTGTCGGCGAAGATTGCTTACCTGCGACAGCGGTTCAACGAACTTGCGAATCTCGATCATGTGGGTGATTGCCGACAACTGGGCATGATTGGCGGGATCGAACTGGTTAAAGATAAACAGAGCAAAGAGCCCTACCCCTGGGAAGAGCGCCTCGGTGTACGGGTCTGCGTTGAGGCCCGCAGGCATGGCCTGTTTCTTCGACCGTTGGGTAACATCATTGTTGTCTTTCCGCCCCTGGCCATAACCATGGCTGAATTGGCACAACTTATGGACGGCATTGAAGCAGCAATCCGGACGGTAACGGAAACAAACCGTAAGCTGAACCAATAAAAGCAAAAATAATCGAAAACCCGACAGCAGGGATATGCTCTGCTTGGCTCTCGCTAACGGGGTTATCTTGAAGCAATGGGAGTTTTTCGAAGTCGGGATGTTGATTGCGGACGGGAGGCCGGCAGTCTCTCCATACCACTTTCATTTCAAACGTACCGCAGGCGCACCGAATTTCCTGCTGTCGTCCGCAATTTCTCAATCAGGTATAAAACATCAAGTGAAGCCCGTAATTGCATGACCGTTACGGGAGGAGCCCAGCCGGTAGGAGTTTAGAGACATCACGGGCTATCTCCGGCATGGAATAAATGAAATAGAGGGTAAGCTGCGCAATACGACGACTGCTATTTCGGGTTAACATCAACCAACCGCTGTGACTTACGGTTTTTTTCTCTATTTCGGAACAGACACTATACATCATTCCAAGATTCCGCCCAACTCTGATTTCCAATCCTTCTGGTACACGAGAGCACAGTTGACAATTGTCTGTGGGTTGTAGACCAGTTCCAACTCGCCGACACGGATTACGTTCTCCCACTGGAACGAACCGGAAC
>CAYSWG010000007.1:0-22495 GCA_964434465.1 uncultured Geobacteraceae bacterium | reverse complement strand
GGTGACCCCACCGAGGCGGCTCTGGTTGTTGCGGCCCGCAAGGGTGGACTGGTTTCCGAGCAGCTGCGCGACCAGTTCCCCCGACTGGATGTGATCCCCTTTGAGTCGGAAACCAAATTCATGGCTACCCTGCACCACATGGACGACCGGTCGTTGATTCTGATGAAAGGTGCGCCGGAAACGGTCATGCAGCGCTGCCTCCTTGATGAGGCGACCCGACAGCGTATTACAGAAGCCATTGAAACCTACGCCCGCCAGGGGATGCGGCTTATTGCCTTTGCCCGGAAGCAGGGGGCGGCAGCCGATCAGCTGGTCCCTGGCGAAGAGCATGACGGCTTTACCTTTGTCGGCATGGTCGGCATGATCGACCCACCGCGCAGCGAAGCGGTTGATGCCATCCGTACCTGCCATAACGCCGGTATCACGGTAAAAATGATTACCGGTGACCATCCGATCACTGCTGAAGCCATAGGCCGCCAGCTGGGATTATTGGCCCCCGGGGCGCGGGCCCTGCGTGGCAAGGAGTTGGACGGTCTTACCGATGAGCAGGTGCAGGAGGTTGCCCTGGCGACCAACGTCTTCGCCCGGGTTGCGCCGGAGCACAAGTTGCGCCTGGTGGAGGCGTTACAGGCTCGGGGTAATGTGGTGGCCATGACCGGTGACGGCGTCAATGACGCACCAGCCCTGAAGCGTGCCGATATCGGCGTTGCCATGGGTATCACCGGCACCTCCGTGTCGAAAGAGGCGGCCAAGGTAGTGCTCATGGACGACAACTTTGCTTCCATCGCCGCTGCAGTGGAAGAGGGCCGCCGGGTCTATGACAATCTCATTAAATCCCTGGCCTTTGTCCTGCCCACCAATCTGGCCCTGGCCGGCATCCTGGCCGTGGCCATGTTCTTCTTTCCCACGGTCATGGTTGATGGCGGCAGCGTTTTGCTCATGGCCATGTCACCGACCCAGATCCTCTGGATCAACCTGGTGGCGAGCGTCACCCTCTCGGTGCCCCTTGCCTTTGAAGTCCTCGAGCCGAATGCCATGCAGCGTCAACCGCGCTCACCGGTTGAGCCGGTATTTTCCCGGTTCATCCTCTATCGCCTGGTCATTGTAGCGGCGATCATGACTGCCGGAGGCTGTGGCTTGTTCCTCTGGGAGTACTACCGCATTATCGGTGATCTGCCGGTCACGGCTGCCCTCCATACAGTTGCCCTGGCTGAAGCACAGACGACCTGCGTGACCGTTGTCACGTTCTCGCAGATTTTTTACCTGATCAATTGCCGCTCCCTGCGTGATTCATTCCTTGCCCAGGGGGTCTTTTCCAACCCGACTGTCTTTGTCGGTTCCGGAGTTCTTCTGCTGCTCCACCTCTGTTTCATGTACCTGCCGCCCCTGCAAAGCCTGTTCGGCTCCGCGGCCCTGGACGCCCGCTCCTGGCTGGTGGCGATCCTGGCGGGATTCAGCGTTCTGCCCATCATCTCCCTGGAGAAATGGCTGCGGCGGGTTGCAGTCAGTGGCACAGCCTGACGTGCTCTGCCTGGTAACGGGACGTGCAGTCTCCGGTTGCCGGTCCGGATCGGCGACAGATACCGGTGCCGGATCCGGGAGGGAGACGGTGAAAAGGATCTGGTCGCCGGGCTGAGCCGGTTTTTCGAGCAGGTATCCTTCCAGGTAAATGGTTGTCGGGGAACCGGCGGCGGGTGTGAGCGTAACGGCGTGCTTGCCGTATGCTGCGGTAATGCCCAGGGCGTTCAGCAGGGTTGCCAGAACCTGTTGCCGCGCTACCTGGTCGGCCAGGACAATTCGCCGGTAGCCGGCAATTTCCAGAAGTCGCACCAAAGTGGCCTGACGGGGGTCTCCACCGCCGAAATCGACGAAGTAGCGGGACCCGCCGTGTTCGAAATAGCGGTCGACGGTATGCGATAGGGAAGAACCGCCTGCCGGGCCCACGGTGATGGCGATAGCGTGATTACGCTGCCAGGAGATTGCCAGGGCGGTGAGTACGGTATCGATCAGTGCTGCAGGCTCACCCTCGGGCAGATCGATGATGGTGGCTGAGGCATCGGGTGTCGCTGGAGGTTGTTCGGCGGGCGGTGCCGGAGACTCTGGCGCCGGCGGACGTTTTCTGAGCCGGGTGCCAACGGGCAACGGCAGCAGAATGCTTTGGCCGATCTGCAGTCCGGAGACGTTGCTGATGCCGTTTGCCTCCCTGATTCGCGGAATCAGTGCTTCCGCCCGGTTCGACGACAGGCCGAATCTGACAGTCAGAATTTTGTAGATATGGTCACCAGGACGAATGGTGTACCGGACAAAGCGCTCGTTGTGACGCAGGGTTGCCGGCCGGCGAGCCGGCGCGGACTGCGCGGGTTTGCTGCCTGGTGGGGTCGCCTTCCGGGCAGTCTGGTCCAGGTCGTCAGTGGCAATTTCGTAGGGTGACGTGACTGCCGCCGGCTGACCCGCAGCGACCAGGACCAGGAGCACTGCCAGCCCTGCCGCCTGCCAGGTCATTTCCAGAGGTTTTCTCAGTTGACGCTGTTTCTGCTGCATGGGCTTTCCCTTCCTCCGGCCATTGCTCACCGTAGATCGATGACGAAGGCACGCACCTGCCGGGGTGTCGCCGTGCGATAGATGATAATTCTCTTGCCGTTGCCGAGACGGCCGCGCTCCACCTGGTAAGCACCCTGCCGTTCAGTCTGTTCGGTCAGATAGGTGCTTGAGCCGGACAGTTCCAGAAGGACCGTCGTGAAAAGTCCGCCGGGGAGACCACGGCCGCTCCGGTCGAAAACCTGGATAGCCGTGATGACGCCCGACTCCCTGAAGACGCGGAATTCGACGGGTGAACCGCCGTAGCGCTCCCAGCCGGGATGACTTTTGCTGTAAGCCGGGTCGACGGCCGCGGGCGGGATAAAGGCGGGGAGGCTGACCAGGGGGGCCTCCGGGGCGGGCAGGGGTAATTTTTTGCCGGGCTCTACGCGCTTGCCGGGAGTCAGGCTGCCAGGAGTGAAGAGCAGCGCCAGGAGAACGATACCGAGTCCGGCAACCAGCAGTCCGGCAACCATGACCCGCCGTGAAACCTGGCGGCGGAGCGGGCCGGTCTGTTTTCGGGTGGTCACCGGCGCCGATGATGGCGGGGTTGCTGCTGCCCGCATGGACAGAACCACCTTATCAGGAACCTCTTCCGTCGGTGTTGGTACTGCTTCGGTTTCTTCTGTTGCGGACAGGGCGCTGTCCAGGGTTGCGGCAAAGGTTGACTGCCGGGGCTGGCGTCCGCAGTCGGCCACTGTATGGCTGATCGGCTCTTTGCTGTCGGCGTGCCGGCCGAAGGACACGGTGTCGCTGATATCGTCCACGGGCACTGGCGGTGGCTCGACTGCTGCGGGCAGATCCACCGGCGCTTTCGGGCGCCTTGATTTCTTTTTCGCCCGCTGCGGAACCTGTTCTCTGTCCCGTTTCGGTCCGGAGAACAGCAGCCCCTGCAGGGCGGCAAGCAGCTGGTCGTCTGGCAGGTTCGGGTCCAGGGGGACCAGGGCCGGCTGTTTGCCGAAATTGCTCAGCTCCGTTACTGTGCCCAGGAGGACCAGTTTGGCCTGTCGGCCTTTGAGCTGTGCGGCCAGCCGCTGGGCGAGAATCTCCCCGGCGACTTCGCCCAGACGTTCCTGAATGGCGATGCAGCGCAGCCCCCGGTCGGGCGGCGCGGCAAGCAGCGCCTCAATGTCCGACACCACCTTCATGGTCGTGCCTGGCATTTCGTTCAGTGTGCCGAAGAGTCTGACCAGTCGTTCCTGGTCTGCAACGAGGATGAGAGAAACCACGGCTGCTCCGGAAATTAGTTGTGGCACAATGCCGTGCCGCGTCTGTGTGATCAACCCGTCGGGCGGGAAGGAGTGTTTCGTGAATCTGAAAACGAGATTCGGATGACCGGCGCCCTGGAATGGTTTGCTTATCTTGGCGATGAAACGGTCTTTCTTGGCCGTCGTGAAGTCCCCTGGCCTCTGCAGGAAGGGGATTGCTGGACCAATGAGCAGGGAGATGTGTTCCGGGTTGTCGACGGTGAAATCAGTGTCTGCCGCTGCCGGTGAAGCCATAGGTGCCAATTGGTTCTTTCAGGCTCCAGTACTGGGCTGCCTGGGGACAGTACGCAATGGGTCGCAACTGATCGATGGCAACAACTCCCCTGTCGTTCATGATTTCCTCGTCCATGTGTACGGCGACGATCTCGCCAAGGAACAGATCGTGGACGCCCAACGGCTTGCGCTCAATGACCCGGCACTCCAGATTGACCGGACATTCCCTTATGAGCGGCGCGGTGACCTTACTTGCCGGCTGGGGTGTCAGTCCCAGCGCGGCGAATTTGTCCACGTTCCTGCCGCTGGTGACTCCGCAAAAATCCAGATGGCGCAGCTGACTTTCCCGGGGAATGTTGACGACAAATACCCCTGAACTGGTGATCAGTCCGTGGGAATGGCGGTTGGGACGCACGGAGATGCTGAGGATCGGTGGTTCGGAACAGACGACGCCGGCCCAGGCAATGGTGATGATGTTCGGTGCCGCTCCCTCGCCGATGCAGGATACCATGACTGCCGGGGTGGGAAAGAGGCTGGTTCCCGGTTTGATAAGTTTTTTCATGAGTTGTACTCCTCTATGACGTTCTCCCGGGATCCTAGCAGATAATTTTCCGACAGACAACCTTCGCTAATAGTTCATTGAGTCTGTGGACAATGTTTCTTCCGTTAATGAGGGTTCTTGACAACAATCATGGTGTATTATAGAGTGCGTGTGCGGTGCGACGCCGTAGCGGTGTCCGCGCGCGGGTAACGGTCGGTTGCACCAAGTGCAGCAGCGCCAGGATTGCACCCGCTGCTGCACCCTACGGCCACATTCGGTGAGGAGACTTTCGACAAAGAGCCGCTACGGCCTGCGTGCCCTGTTTGATATGGCGTACAATTCAGGCGCCCAACCCTCCCAGATCAAGGATATTTCCCGTCGTCAGGATATTTCGCCCCGCTATCTGGAACAGATTTTCCAGAGCTTCAAGAAAGCGGGTATCCTGAAAAGCCGTCGCGGGCCCCAGGGGGGGTATTATCTGGCGAAGAAGCCGGAACAGATTACTCTGCGGGAAATCCTCGAGGCAGCGGAAGGCGATATGCTCCTTGTTGAGTGTGCCGGTGAGAAAAAGCGGCAAAAGGGAGATTGCACCTTGGACGGCAGTTGTGTGACCCAGACGGTCTGGCGGGAGGCATGCGAGGTGCTCAACGGGTATTTTTCCGGAATTACCCTGAAAACCCTCTGTGACCGGGGTGCGAAACTGGGTATCAAGCGGGAGCAGGATCATCGGTTCACCTACTATATCTAGTTGTCACCCGGAAACGGTTCTTTTACGTCCTGGCCGGTCAACCCGCAGGTCTGCGTGTGCGGGATGGCCATCCATTCACGTTGCAACGGGTGGTGCGGTCCCCTTTGCTTCAGGTAAGGAGTACCCCATGGCTGATCTGAACAAGGAGAGCATTCTCGACGGTATAGGTGGAACCCCCCTGGTTCGCCTTGTTAAACTGGCCGAAGCCGACGCGGCAACCGTGTATGTGAAGCTGGAGTCGGCCAATCCGGGCGGCAGTGTCAAGGACCGGATCTGCCGTGCCATGATCGAAGCCGCTGAACGGGCAGGGCAGCTCACACCGGGGGCCACGGTTGTGGAGCCGACCAGTGGCAATACGGGCATTGGGCTTTCCATGGTATGTGCGGTGAAAGGCTACCAACTGATTCTGACCATGCCGGATACCATGTCAGTGGAGCGGCGCAGGCTGCTGGCGGCCTATGGTGGCCAGTTGATCCTGACTCCGGGTGGTCAGGGTATGCGTGGTGCCGTTCTGAAAGCCGAAGAGCTGGCTGCCAAAAACGGCTACTACATGCCCCAGCAGTTCGCGAATCCGGCCAATCCCGAGGCCCATCGCCTCACCACCGGTCCGGAAATCGTTGCTGCGATGCGGGGATACTCCATTGACGGATTCGTTGCCGGGGTCGGCACGGGCGGGACCATCACCGGTACCGGCGAAGTGCTCCGCGCCCATAATCCGGCCATACGCATCGCTGCCGTCGAACCGGCCGACTCACCGGTTTTGTCGGGCGGCAACCCCGGTCCCCACAAGATTCAGGGCATTGGCGCCGGTTTCATTCCTGCGGTGCTGAATACGGCCATCTATGACGAGGTGATCCGGGTCGCCGATGGGGAAGCCTTCGAAACGGCCCGCCTGCTGGCCCGTGTTGAAGGGATTCTGGCCGGCATCTCCGCTGCCGCCAACGTATTTGCCGCCCTTGCACTGGCTCGAGAGCTTGGTCCCGGCAAGAATGTGGTTACCGTTATTTGCGATACGGGCGAGCGCTACCTCTCGACGGGCATGTTTGACTGACCGCCGGGCGCTCTCCTTCGTCCCATCCGGAAGGAGGGCTTCCACGCCCCGAGCCATGGAACTTCTCCCTGAAAAATACGCTCTGCTGCGCCGCTCCCTTGCTGAACTGGGTTCGGTGCTGGTCGCCTTCTCGGCTGGTGTCGACTCGACCCTGCTGCTCCGGGTCTCCCGGGACGTGCTGGCAGAGCGGGCAATGGCGGTCACCATCGCCTCACCGCTCCATCCTCCTTCCGAGCTCCAGGAGGCCCAGCGTCTTGCGGCCGAACTGGGGGTGACCCACCTGGTTATTCCTGTCAATGAATTTGCCATCCCCGGTTTTGCCGCCAATGGTCCGGACCGCTGCTACCTCTGCAAAAAAGAGCTGCTCAGGCGCTGTCTGGACAAAGCGGCGGAAATGGGACTGGCCGCAGTCGTTGACGGCAGCAATACTGACGATCTCCATGACTTCCGACCAGGCCGCCGGGCGCTGGCGGAACTGGCGGTGCGCAGCCCGCTGCTGGAGGCCGGTCTCGGCAAGGAGGAGATCCGCACCCTGAGCCGTGAGCTGGGCCTGCCCACCTGGAACAAGCAGCCCTTTGCCTGTCTGGCCAGTCGCTTTCCTTACGGGACAGAGCTTACCGTTGAGCGATTGCAGCGCATCGGCAGCTGCGAAGAATTTCTCCGTCTGTCGGGCCTGCGCAGCTACCGGGTCAGGTTTCACCATGAGACGGCCCGCATCGAAACAAGCGAAGCTGAGCTGTCACGCTTTCTGGAGCCAGACCTGCGCAAATCCCTGGTCACCTTCTTCAAGGCGGCAGGGTTCACCCATATTGCGCTTGACCTGGAGGGGTACCGGACGGGCACCATGAACCATGGTGTCGAGGCAGTCGGCGGTGACTGAACCGTATCAGGGTTCTCTGCCGCTGATGATCTCGTTCAGGTTCCTTTTCCCGGCATAAAGACCTGTTTGCCGGCACGATCCCGAGTCAAAGGGTGAGGTTGGCCGGGTGCGGGGCCACGGTGTTGCTTTGTTCCAGGCTTGTGGTGACTCATGGATTATTTTCAGGACCAGTTCTGCGTGGGTGCTGTCTACCGACAGCAAGACATCGGGGTCTCCCGGGGCAGAATCCCGTTGGCAATCCCTGGTGCTTCTGCTATCGTTCCGGTGATCATGATGGGCTGTTGAGACGTACCAGTATGCCACAGCCTGACAGTGTCAATCCGCAGCGGATGCAGCCACTTCGAGGATTCCCCGTGAAAGCGCTTCTGGTCCACCCCCATGGCAGCAACTGGATGGGTAGCGGCAAGGATATTTCCAGTATATTCAACCGGATGCCACCCATCGGCCTGCTGGGCATCGCCGCCATTCTGGAGCGGCGGGGGATTGCCGTGTCGCTTATGGACTGCTATGGCCGGCCGGATAGTCTTGATCGGCATGTTGCCGAAGTACTTGCCCACAGACCCGATGTGGTCGGTTTTTCCTGCACTACCTCGTCGTTTCTTGAGGGGTACGCCCTTGCCGAGCGGGTCAAGGAAGCACGGCCGGAGTTGCCCATCGTCTTCGGCGGCGCCCACGCCTGTTCCGTGGGGCCGGCGCTCCTCGATGCCTTTCCAGCCATTGACTATCTGGTCATCGGTGAGGGTGAACTGACCTTTGCCGAACTCCTCCAATCGGGGTTCCGCGGTGTTGAACGCATTCCGGGAGTCGCCTTGCGACAGAACGGCCGAGGTGCGCTGACCGCCGTGCGCGACGTCATCCCCGACCTGGACGAGTTGCCCTTTCCGGCCTGGCGCCTGCTGCCCGGGTTTCCCCGGCAGTACAACCTGCCCCTGTTCAGTTATCCCGCTTCGCCTAATACCAGTGTCATTTCCAGCCGGGGCTGTCCCTACCAGTGCAGCTACTGTGACCGTTCGGTCTTCAGCCGTGGTTTCCGCTTCAATTCTCCGGAGTATATCGTCGAGCATCTGCGCCATCTGCATCGAGATTTCGGCATCCGCCATGTCTTTTTCTACGATGACCTGTTCACCTTTGATCGGAGCCGTGTGGAGCGGTTCTGCCGGCTCATGGTTACGGGGCGGGTTCCGGTGACCTACAACTGCATTGGCCGCCTGGAGCATGTGGACCGGGAATTGGTCGACCTGTTGCGGCGGTCCGGTTGCTGGCAGGTGAATTTCGGCATCGAATCGGGAGATCCGGATGTGCTCGCCCGGCATCGTACGCTCTACGCACTTGATCAGGTGGGCTACAAGCTGCGATTGGTGAAGGAGGCGGGCATGCGGGTCAAGGGTCTGTTCATGATGGGCTTTCCCGGCGAAACGGAGCAGTCCATCCAGAGTACCATTGATCTGGCCCTGACGCTGCCCCTGGATGAGATCAACGTTACCAAGTTTACCCCCTTTCCCGGAGCGCCGGTCTTCAAGACCATTGGCGAGCACGGTATCTTCACCGAGGATTGGCCGGCCATGAACTGCCTTAATTTCGTCTTTGTGCCCCATGGACTGACCCGCGGCCGTCTGGAAGAACTGTACAATCAGTTCATCAGCCGCTTCTATCGCCGGAGCCGCATTCACTGGGGATATACCAAGATGCTCTGGAAGTCGCCCCACAGCATTGCGGTATTCCTGCGCAACCTGCCGGAAATTCTCCGCTTCGAGGCACGCCAGCGCTGGTGAAGCTTTTTCCTCGAATCCAGGTGTGCCCGCCCCGCGAGTTAGACAGGTACAACAGGGTTCATTGCGGCGTAACCTGGCGTTGCCGGGTGGCGTTCCGGTCAGGTTTCGTCCAGGAACAACTCCAGTTCGTAGCGCACCTGCTCGGGATTTACGGTGCGCGCTTCCATAAGGCTGCGCAGGTGGGTCATGGTATCCAGGTCCATCTCGATGAACTTGACGCCGGTCCGGCCATCCTGGCTGTGCACTACCTGTGCGGCGAACTCAAGAACAATGTCGGAGCCTTCAAGCTGGTAGAGCAGCTTCCAGTGGTCACCGGACCGGGCGGTAAGGTCGCTGCCATGCTCTACCAGGGCGCCTTTCAGGGCGATATCCAGCAGTTTGACACAGTAGGTTCCGCTTGCGGTTTCGGCAGTGCTTTTTTCAACACACTTGATGCGGCTAAAGCGTCTCTTGTTGGACATTGCAGTTTCTCCTTCATGGCATGAAGTCAGCGGTCTTCAAAAGAAGCGGCCGCTATTGTAGCATGGTGTCATGGATTCTTTACAAGGTTTTTGCCCGGGCCGGCACAGATTTCAGGGCGTTGAGGAGGATTCGTGGTCAGGAAAACAGTTCGGGTTGCCTGCGCAGTCATCGAGGATGGCGGCATGATTCTGGCGGCACAGCGCAGTGAAACCATGCACATGCCTCTCAAGTGGGAGTTTCCCGGAGGCAAGCTCAAGGAAGGAGAGAGTGCCGAGGTGTGCCTGATCCGCGAACTCATGGAAGAACTGGGTGTGCGTGTGCGTATCGTCCGGGCCTTGCCGCCGGTTTTTCACTGTTATGGGGATTTCACCATTGAGTTGATACCCTTTGTCTGTACTCTGGCTGGTGGTGCGCTGCAGCTCCATGAGCACCGGGCCATTGCCTGGCTGCCGCCCCGACTCCTGTCGGAGCTTGATTGGCCGGCGGCGGACATCCCGGTAATTGCTTCCTATCTGGCATCGCTGCACGTTGCCTGACGGGGCGCCTGCAGGTCCGGGCATCCCGGCCAAATTGAAATGCACTCTGCCTTATGGTAGGATTAACAACCTTTTCGTCCCACACAGCCCAATTTCCGTACAGAGCGGAGCAAACCCGTGTCCTTCCGAACCATTGAGTGGCGTGACAATACTGTGATAATGCTGGACCAGACCAGTCTTCCCGGCGAGGAAATCTACAACGAATACCGCGATTTCAAGGGCGTTGCCGAAGCGATTCGCAGCATGGTCATCCGGGGGGCGCCGGCCATTGGCGTGGCGGCCGCCATGGGCATTGCCCTGGGTGCCCGGGAAATCGTTGCCGATACCCACGAGTCGTTTTTCCAGCAATTGTCCAATATCTGTGAGGTAATGGCCGGAACCCGGCCCACTGCGGTCAACCTGTTCTGGGCCATTGAGCGCATGAAGCGGGTGGCCGAGGCGCACCGTGCTCGGGACCTGAACGGCATCCGTGAGGTGCTGCGCTGCGAGGCGATTGCCATCGAAGAGGAGGATCTCCGCATCTGCAAGACCCTGGGCGCCAACGGCGCCGCCTTGATTCGCGAGGGGGCGACGGTTCTGACCCACTGCAACGCGGGTGGTCTGGCAACGGCAGGGTATGGTACGGCTCTTGGGGTGATTCGTGCCGCCCATGAACGGGGCAAGAATATCAAGGTGTTTGCCGACGAGACCCGGCCCTGGCTCCAGGGTGCGCGTCTCACCGTGTGGGAACTCATGAAGGACGGCATTCCCGTTACCCTGATCTCCGATTCCATGGCCGGCTATTTCATACGCAAGGGGGATATCAGCTGCTGCGTGGTGGGAGCGGACCGCATTGCCGCCAACGGCGATACGGCCAATAAGATCGGCACCTACAGCGTTGCGGTCCTGGCTCGGGAAAACAAGATTCCGTTCTATGTGGCCGCGCCCCTGTCCACCTTTGATCTGTCCCTGGACAACGGTGACCTGATTCCCATTGAAGAACGCCATGGCCGGGAAGTCACCCATCTGGCCGGCCTGCCGGTGGCCCCGGAGGGGGCACAGGTGCGTAATCCGGCTTTTGACGTGACGCCGGCGCGGTACATTACGGCCATCATCACCGAAAAAGGGGTGCTGACCGGTGATTACCGCCGGCAGATCAAAGAGATGGTGGCGGTATGACCGTCGAGGCTGCCCCGGCGGCGGCGATTCTGGCCTGCCTCGCCGAAGAGGACCGGGAGGCCGGTGATCGCAAGCTTGCCGCTCTGCTGGAGCAGCTGGATTTCCTGACCCCGCTTCGTACGGTGGCCAACCTGCGGCTTTTGGAGGCGCTCGTGCCTCCCCCGGTGCTGGTGGCCGTGGTGGGTGCCGCCCGGAATGCTCCTGCCCCCGATCAGGCGATCAATGGCCTCGAGCGCGTTGCCGGTGCGGTGCTCCCGTCGGATCTGCTTGCTGTCTGCCACTGTCCGCAGCGCCTGCCCCAGTTGCTCACCCTGCTGGGGTCCTCGCCATTTCTCACTACGCTGTTCTGCCGCACTCCCGCCGAATTTTCCGCCCTCCTGCTTGCCGGCACCATCGACCGGCCCGGCGTATACCAGGAAAGCCTCGCCCGCCTGCGGGGACTGGCCACTCCGGTCACCGAATACCAGGAACTGTTCCCTGTCCTTCGTCGCTTCAAGTATGCCGAGGTGCTGCGCATCGCCGCCCGGGATCTGAACGGCCTGGCGACCCTGGAGGAGACTACCGGTGAATTGGCTGATCTGGCCGCCGTTGCCCTGCAGGTTGCCCACGAGGTCTGTCGCCGCCTGCTGGTCCGCGAGTATGGCCAGCCCCTGATGCGGACCCCTGCCGGGAAGTCGGAGGCGGACCTGGTGATTCTGGGCATGGGTAAATTGGGGGGGCGGGAGCTTAATTTTTCCTCGGATGTTGATCTGATGTACTTTTACTCGTCCGATGACGGCGAAACATCCGGGGTTGTCCAGGCCGACGGCACGGTAACGGGGCGTGTTTCCCTCCATGTCTTCTTTGTCAAGTTGGCCGAACTGATCAGCAAGGCTGTTTCCCAGGTCACGGAGGATGGCTTTGTGTTCCGGGTCGACATGGGGCTCCGTCCCGAGGGGAAGAGCGGCGATCTGGCCCTGTCGCTCCGTTCCGCCGAGGTGTATTACGAAGCCTGGGGACAGTCCTGGGAGCGGTCGGCCATGCTCAAGGCCTGGCCCGTTGCCGGATCCCTGGATCTGGGTGAACGGTTCCTGCGCATGATCGAACCCTTTGTCTACCGCAAGTACCTGGATTACACCCTGGTCGAAGACATGATGGCCATGAAGAAGAAGATTGATCTGTCCCTGGTGCGGGACAAGGGGGGGGAGAGCAATATCAAGCTGGGTCGCGGAGGGATCCGGGAGATCGAATTCTTCATCCAGGCGCTGCAGCTGGTTTTTGCCGGCAAGAACCCGGCCCTGCGCCAGCGTAATTCCCTGCAGGCCCTGCAGGCGCTACGGGATGCCCAGGCAATCAGTGCTGAGGATTGCGCAATCCTCAGTGACGCCTACCGCTTTCTGCGTACCGTGGAACATCGCATCCAGGTGGTACAGGAGCGGCAGACCCACAGCCTGCCCGCCGATGCCGAGGAGCAGCGTTTGCTGGCACGGCGCTGCGGCTACCTCGGTGCCGGGGGCCCGGCTATCTTCAGGGAAACCCTGGAGATGCACCGGTCGAGAGTCTCCGCCATCTATGGCGATCTTTTTCTCTCCCGGGACAAGCAGAAGGAAGAGGTGTCGCCGGAAACCTATCTCATCTTCGATCCCGCCACTGATCCTGATCTGGTGAAGGACATGCTGGCGGAACGCCGCTTCCTTGAGGTTGATGCCGCCTACGAGAATCTGCTTCTGCTCCGTGACGGGCCACCCTTTTCCCATCTGTCTTCCCGGGGTCACCGGTTGCGGGAAGAGATCGCACCGCTGCTTTTCCAGGAAATCACCGCATCCCCCGACCCGGACATGGCCCTGGCCAATGTGGAAAAGCTCCTGGTGGCTGTGGGGCCGCGGGTAAGCTTTTACGCCCTGCTGGCGGAAAACCGTCCGGTAATGAGGCTGCTTGTTTCCCTGTTCGGCATGTCCGAATTTCTTTCCAAGTTTTTCATCCTCAATCCGGTGCTGCTGGATACCATGGTATCCCGTTCCTTTGTGCCGATCAAGACGGCGGACGAGATGCATGCCGAACTGGCCGCGTTCCTTGCCGAGGCCGAGGACTTGGAGGATCAGCTGGACGTTCTGCGCCGTTATCGCCACGAGGAGTTCCTGCGCATTGGCATGCACGATATCTACGGCCGTCTGGACCAGTCCGGCATCGCCGGACAGCTGACCATTCTGGCGGAAGTCTGTCTTGCCGCTGCCAGCCGCATTGCCGTGGCGGAGTTGTCACGGTTCGGTCAACCACTGTACCTGGATGTCAGCGGCGCGGAGCGGCCGGCAGGTTTTGCGATACTGGCCATGGGCAAGCTGGGCGGCCGGGAACTCAACTACCACTCGGACCTGGACATCATTTATGTGTATGACTATCAGGGAATGACCACCGGGCCACGGCAGATTTCAAACCGTGAATACTTCGCCAAACTTGGCCAGAAGATCATTTCCATCCTCTCCACGCCCACCCGGGAAGGCTACGCCTACAAGGTGGACACCCGTCTGCGCCCGTCGGGCAATGCCGGTCCCCTGGTAACCTCCCTGGAGTCCTTCCGGAATTATCATCGGGACGAAGCCCAGGTCTGGGAACGCCAGGCTTTGACCAAGGCGCGGGTCGTCATGGGTGACACGGCGCTGCGGGAAAGCATCGAGACGGTGGTGCGTGAGACGGTATACGCTACCGGAGCCGGCCTGGAAACCCGACGGGAGATTCACCGGCTGCGCATGCGCATGGAGCATGAACTGGCCCGCGAGTCGGCAGGCAGCTTCAATATCAAGACCGGCCGCGGCGGTATGGTTGATGTGGAATTCCTTGTGCAGTACCTGCAGCTGACCTACGGCAAGGACTTTCCGGAGGTCAGGAACGTGTCGACCCTGGATGCCCTGGATGCCCTGCGCGATCGAGGTCTGCTCAGTCCGGGAGACTGGTCGGATCTTACCGAAGGCTATACGTTCCTTCGTCACCTGGAAAACCGCCTGCGCATCATTCATGATTATTCCATGAACGACCTGGGCGGGCCGAAGAGCTACCTGGACCGGCTGGCCCGCCGTCTCGGCTACGACGAGAAGCTTCGCAACCCGGGCCGGCAGTTGCTGGCTGATTATGAGCACGTTACGGGGAAGGTACGGCTGATTTTTGACCGGATCGTTGGTGGAGCGGTCTGAGCATCCCGGTTGGCGCCTGCTGCTCGGAGAGCGCCTGCTGGTAGGTGGCGAACTGGTCGGGTTCAGGGAGAGGATGGGGCATCGGGCGGCTGCTCCCGGGGCGGTGCGATCCAGACACCGTTTCTGCCGTGCTGTTTGACCTGGTAGAGTGCCGTATCTGCTCTTTTGAGCAGTGATGCTTCCGACTCACCCGGTTCCGCCTCGGCGAGGCCGATGGACAGGGTCGCCCTGATCTCGTTGCCATCCAGAATGAAACGGCTTGCTTCAATTTCTTCACACAGCTTTCTGCCGATGACGGCAGCCGCCCTGGCAGAAGCTTTCACCAGGAGCACCGCGAATTCGTCGCCGCCGAAGCGGGCAACAAAATCCGTCGATCGCAGGTTAGCGCGAATCTTGTAGGCGACCCCCTTCAATACCCGATCTCCCCCCTGGTGGCCGTAGGTGTCGTTGATCGTCTTGAAATTGTCCACGTCGATGAGCAGCAGGGAAAAACCGTCGTCGTAACGATCCCTGAGCATGGACATCTCCGTCAGTTTCTCGTCGAAAAACGACCGATTCGCCAGTTGGGTCATGCCGTCGATACGTACGGCGGTTTTCAGGCTTTCGATCTGCTCCCGCTGGTTGGCAAGCACTTCCTGGGACTGGACCAGGTCATTCTGCAGGGCATTGTTGCTGGTGATCATCCGGTCGATTTCGCCGAGCAGCAGGGCATGCATGTCCTTCAGGTCGACGGGCAGGTGCATCTGGTCGATGGTGTGGCGCACATCATCAAGGGTTTGTGATGAGTCGCTGGCTGCTTTGTCGGTGCGCTGGATTGCCGCAGCCAGGCTGAGCAGCATGCCGCGGATGGTCTGTGCAGCATCGTCCAGTCGCTGCTCGCGGGGGTCCACCGGCGGTGCGGCAATCGGGGGGAGCGCTTCCCCATGCTCCGGTGCCGGTGGCTGCTGCCCCGCGGCGGATCGTTTCTTCGCCCAGCGGAAGGGTGTGGTGACAATGCGGGCCAGACTGTCGAGCACCTGGTCGATACCCTTGGATTCCAGCAGGCGGGCCAAGGGGTGCAGGATAACGCCGCCGGCGATTCCTGCGGCAAAGATGAGGGCGAATTGCCAGGCTGTCATGGGTTGCGAACTCCTGTAGTTTGGGGCGGCAGGGCGGCACGGATCAAGTTTCTACGACCGGGCGCCGGTTGCCGGGATGTATTGTCTGCTGTCAACGGGAATGTATCCGCTTCATGGCAACGAACAGACCCACCTTGAAGGTGCGGAAGGCACAGTCCACATCGGTGAATCCCGCTTCCCTGAGCCACTGGAGCTGATCTTCCAGATGGGCATCCCGATCGTAGGTCAGGCGCCGCTCGATGCCGGCCTGGATTTCCTCTTCCGAAGCTCCGGCGAGCCGCATCTGGTCATACCAGTTGTTGCAGTACAGGTCTTCCAGATAGCGGGTAGGCCCCTTGATGAGGTCGATGTTGATAAACAGGCCCGAGACCTGGAGGATTTCATAGATTTTCCGGAACAGCTCCCGCTTTTCCCGGTCGGCCAGGTGGTGGATGGAGAGGCTGGAAATGACCAGATTGAACTTTCCCGCATCACGCAGGGTGCGGTAGTCGCTAGCCACGTAGCGGAACTGTTCCGGCCGGTCACGAAATCGCTCCCGGGCCACGTCGAGCATTTTGTCGGCCACGTCCCAGAGGACGAACCGGCTGGCAGGATGCCGTTCGAGGATCTGCTGGGCGAAGAGACCGGTTCCGGCGCCGAGATCGAGGACCTGCAGGGCGGCGTCCCCGGGAAACGGCAGCAGATCCCGGGCTGCGGCGAAGAGCAGGTCATAGCCGGGAGTCGCTTTGCGGATCCAGGAATCGTAATAGCTGACGCTCTTGTTGAATGCTTCGTCGATAGCCACGGGATACATTTTCCTCCGGCGGGTTGCATGCGCTCTTTGTAGCGCAGATTCCAGGAGAGAGCAAGCATTTGTCGCAGGATTTCATGGAAAAACGCCGGGATTGCGGGCGGATACCTTCCAAGGGGGAGGGGAGGGGCCGCCCCTCCCGGGCAGGCAGTTGATCACGATTGTTGAGGATATGGTTTACAGCCGGAAATGGCCGGCCAGGTCGCGCAGCTCTTCTGCCGACCGCGCCAGCTGGTTGGATGCCCCGGAGGACTCCTGGGCGCCCCGGGCCGTATCCTGGATGACTTCGGTAATCTGCTGGATATTATTGGTTATCTCACTGGTAGTGGAGGTCTGCTGTTCGGCGGCGGTGGCAATCTGGCTGATCTGCATGGTGACCGCATTGACCTGGTCGAGGATTTCCTGGAGGGACGTTTCCAGTTGTGCTGCCTGCAGGGCACCCTGCTCGGTGCCGCGGACACCTTCCTCCATGGAGGTAATGGCTGTCTTGGTTTCGCTCTGGATGGAGCGGATCATTTCACTGATTTCCTTGGTGGCTTTGGTGGTCCGTTCGGCCAGGGCCCGCACTTCGTCGGCGACAACGGCAAAGCCGCGCCCCTGTTCGCCGGCCCGGGCCGCTTCAATGGCGGCATTGAGAGCCAGGAGATTGGTCTGGTCGGCAATGTCCTCAATGGTGGAGACGATGGCGCCGATCTGGTCGGACCGGTCGCCCAGGGAGGCAACAATCCGGGCATTTTCCTTGGTCCGCTCACCGCGGCTGCGGATGCCCTCAACGGTGTGCTGGACCACCTGAAAACCCTTTCTGGTGGTTTCCGCAGCCTGGTTGGCGCTTTCCGCGGACAGGTGGCAGTTCTGGGCAATGTCGTTGCTGGTGGCCGACATTTCTTCGCTGGCTACGGCAACGGTGCCCGTCTGGGCGGCCACTTCCTCGGTGCCCGTGGCCATCTGCTCGGCCGTTGCCGAGAGCTGGACCGCAGCCGAGGAAACAACGGCCGAGGTTTCCACCATGCGGGTTATGACGCCTGCCAGTTTATCCCGCATGCCGATCAGTGCCCGGGTCAACAGGCCAATTTCGTCGCGCCTCTCCGCGGTGAGGTTCCCGGTCAAGTCGCCGGCGGCGATAGCTTCGGCAAAACGGACCCCTTCCTGCAGGGGTCGGCTGATGATTGCGGCGATAAAAAAGCCCAGGAGTACGGCAATGACCATCCCGGCCACGGTCAGGGCGGTCATGATCAGTTCCGCCCGGCGCCCGGCGGCCTTGTTTGCCGCAGCGGTTGTTTTGGCGTCCCCGGTTTTAACGGCGATGAGTGCGTCCAGGGCATCCTGCTCAGCCCGGGCGGCGACGGCGGCTTCATTGCGGTACACGGCCAGGGCCTCGGCACCCTTGCCTGCCTTGTCCAGTTCGATGATGCGCTTGATGAGCGGCACGAAGACGGCCCGGCTGTCGGTGAATTGCTTCAGGTTGGCCTTTTCTTCGGCAGTGATGATGCTTTTCTCCAGGTCGGCGACCAGGGCACTTATCTGGCTGCTGAAAGTGCTTATTCGTCCAGCGGCATCGGCTTTGAGAGCCGGATCCTGTTCCAGCATTACTCTGCCCAGGTTGACCCGCACCCGCTGAAACGCCGTGGAGATCTGCCCCAGTTGGGAGACGGGCACGGTCATCTGTTCGTACATTTTTTGGCCGTTGGCATTGATCTGCCTGACGTTCAGAATGCCGGTGGTGCCGATGACCGCCGCCAAAAGGGCCATCAGCCCAAAGCCGGCCAGAAGTTTCGAACGGATTTTCAAGTTGTGGAACCATTTCATTGCGAGAGTCCTCCTGGCTGAAAGTGCGATCTCTGTAGCGGATATGAAATCCCTATCGGCGGCACTTGGAAAAACTTTATTTTTTTAATTTACTGAAACAACGTATACTCATTGAATTCCATCAACCTTTTTGTGTGAGAGTTTGTCCTTTGCTTTTTGCCGTTACGGACCTATACTGCACCCATGCGCTGCATACTCTTCATGGCGGTGGCCGCGGTCCTGCTGTCGACCGGCTGCGCCCCGGTGGGCCGTCGGGTGGTGGTGGAGCCGGGGCCGTCCTGGCTGCGTCCCTGGCAACGGCCCTATACCGTTGACGGCAGGCGTTTTGTGCCCCTGCAGAAGGCCGACGGCTTTCGCGAGGAAGGTCTGGCGTCCTGGTACGGCAGGGAAGAGCATGGCGGTCCGACCAGCAACGGCGAAACCTTTGACGTGTACCAGTTGACGGCGGCCCACAAGGTACTGCCCCTGGGCAGCCGGGTACGGGTGATCAGCAAGGTGAATGGCCGGCAGGTGGTGGTGCGGGTCAACGATCGTGGCCCGTTTGTCGAGGGTCGTATTGTTGACCTGTCCTACCAGGCCGCCCGACAGCTGGATATGCTGGGGGCGGGCGTTGCCCCGGTGTCTCTGGAAGTGGTCCCGGGCGGCGGGCAGACTGCTGCAGTCGGTGCAGATGCGCCGCCGGGCGGATCCTATGCCCTGCAGGTAGCAGCCTGCACTGACCGGCAGACTGCGCGAAAGATTGCCGAGCGCCTTGTGGAACTGCGGTTGTCCGCAATTGTCCTGGAGGCGAGCAGCGGCGACGGGAGTTTATTTCGGGTTCGTGCCGGCGGCCTCCGGAGCCGATCAGAGGCGGAGGCGCTGCGCCGGTTTCTGGCCGAAAACGGGTATGCCGATGCGTTCATCGTTGACCGGTAGGCTGATGACCAGCGCTGGGCAATGGTGCGGGTCGGCCGCAACAACTATCACTTTGCCTGGAGCGGTGAATTGGGGTAGTATGCGGCAACGGATGCTTGCCGGGAAGACAGTCCCGTCCTGCCGGCAAGCCGTCGGTGACCATTTCAAGAAAGCGACAAGGAGTTCGGCTATGGCAAGTCTCAACAAGGTCATGCTTATCGGCAACCTGGGCAAAGATCCCGAGGTGCGTTACACAACATCGGGTGCGGCTGTGGCAAGCTTTTCCCTGGCCACCAGCGAACGGTTCAAAAACCGTAATGGCGAATGGGAAGAGCGAACGGAGTGGCACAATGTCACCCTGTGGGGCCGTCAGGCGGAGGTTGCCGGCGAGTACCTGGCAAAGGGGAAAACCGTCTATATCGAGGGGCGTCTGCAGACCCGCAAGTGGCAGGATCGGGATGGCCGTGACCGTTACACCACGGAAGTGGTCGGCGAGCGGATGCAGATGCTCGGCGGCAAGGGTGACGGTGGCGGTCGCCAGGGCGCCGGTCGCGTTTCAGAAGAGCCGGGTAGTGGCGGATCGGCGGGTTTCGAGGAGCCGCCGTTCAATCCCGATGACGACATACCTTTTTGAGGTAGGTAAAAAAATAAAAATGTAAACAATCGCCGCAAACGCATAGTTTGCGGCTTTTTTTTGCTTTACATTTTATTTTTTTGTGTTAAAATATTTAAACTAAAGTTGGGAACATAATAAACGTAAACTTTTTTCATCCAACCGTGAAAATTATTTTATTTTCTGGTTTCTCTTGTTTTAATTATTGGGGTGTCCAAAAACACCCATCGCAAGGAGGGCAAAAATGAAATACCCTTGGCGTATAGAGACAATCAAGCTTGAGAGCGGAGAAAGCTACCCGCTCATGTTAAGCCGAGAAGATGGCCTCCCCCTCTTTAAACCCACCGTGTATGCGACATCCATGATACGAAACAAGGGAAAGGCAGAGTCTACGACAGAAACCAATCTTAACGCCATAATGTTTTTGTACTCCTGGGGGATGAAGCACGGAATAAACATCGAAGAGAGATTCCGCAAGGGCGACTTTTTAAAGCTCCACGAGATTGAGAATTTGAGCGACGAGGTTCGTGTCCTTTACAGCAAACTATACGATTATGGCGATATACCCAATAGTATTTTTGGAAAGAAGAAACCGGCAAAACCACGACGCAAAAAGCGTATGAACGCCATAAAGCCGAAAAAGGCTTCTAATGATTTTTGCGACAGCCATACTGCAAGCATTCGTTTTCGATATATACGCGATTATCTTGATTGGCTCGCAAGTCAACGTATGGCTAGGGTCAGTGAAATTTCGCCTGAATATCATTCTCTTGATCTTGCTCGAAAGAACATGCAGAAGGAAATTAATGCGAGAATGCCAGATGTTGTAAGGGGAGGAGTAAAAGATCCCGTATTCGAGCGTCTGGGACTTACCCGTGAGGTGCAAGACATTCTTGAAGAAGTCATTAAACCAGAATCCCCGCGTAACCCTTTTAAACACAAGCATGCGAAGATACGTAACAGGCTTATTGTCCTTCTGATGTTACGAACTGGGATTCGAAGGGGCGAAGCCCTTGGCATACGAAATACAGACGGCGACCTGGACTTACAAAAAAACAATTTGACTAGATACACGGAAGAAGAAACCCCAAACAAAAACCAAAGCTAGGGTGCTACCAATTGAAAAGGATATCGCCAAACTTGTCAGGGAATACATGATCAAATACCGGAGGGGACTCCCAATGGCAGGGACTCACCCGTTCCTTTTTGTGGAATCAAGAAAGGGAAGGCCCCTTTCTATCGCCGGCCTAAATGATATCTTTACGGCATTGAGGGACGCTATTCCTGAGCTCCCCGTTAAATTCTCTCCGCATTATTGCCGCTACACATGGAACGACCGCTTCTCTGAAGATTGCGATGAGAAAATACGTAAAGGAACCATGACATCAGAGGAAGAGCATAAACAGAGATGTTATTGGATGGGATGGACCGAAAAATCGTTAATGGCAACCCTTTATTCGGCACGTCACATAAAAAACAAGGCTGACGAATATAGCCTTGAAAGACAGGAGAAAATTCTGCGGGAAGATGCAGAGGCAACCGATGATTTTATTATGCCCGAGGAGGACAACTAAATAATGCATGTCACCAACAGCTTTGCAATCAGCACCGATGTGTTGTCGCTACCCGAAAAGTGCGTAACGTTTAACGGACATGAATTCAACCCTAACGATGATATGTGGCATGTTCCAGATTCGTCCAAAAATGCATGCTTTAATTTCGTTCCGTTACGTTCTTTTTGCACATATGAAATAATTCAATCATTAAAGAAGAGCTGCGTCTGGTATTTGCAGAATCGGTCTGTAAGCCACTCTCATAACGTATTCAGGCAGTTTAAATACATGGTTGAAGAGCTTGTCGGTGATGGTGAACCACTAGCAAGTATCGCTAGCCACCACATCCTCAGCTATAAGGGCAACCTTTCTACTAGCGATGAATACGTTCTCGGCGTTGTGGCTGGTCTCCTCAAAAAGTGGTATAGCCTCGGCTATCCTGGTGTTGATGAGCAGACCGCAAAACTGCTGGATTTATTAACTTTTAAAGGCAATAAAAAAGGTTGGGCTGTTCTTACAATGGATCCCGTTGAGGGGCCTTTCACTGAGTTGGAACTCCATGCAATCCACCATGAGGTCAACTCTGCTTTCGCCAAAGGGGAAATAGGTAACCGTGAATTCTCTCTTGTCTGGCTTTTCATGGCGACAGGTGCTCGTCCTGTGCAAATAGCCGATTTGAAAGTCGGTGATTTTCACACTTTAACAGTTCAAGGTGCCACCAAATACTGGATTAAAATTCCTAGAGCCAAGCAACGAAACACAAGAAGAAGAGCCGCATTCAAGGATCGGCCTTTGGCTAGGGAAATCGGCGAGGTCCTTGATGCCTGGATATTTCAGGTAAAGCAATCACGTATGATTTTGTCACCCGGAACCGACCCGAATGATTTGCCGCTATTCCCGGACAGGGACATGAACGCTGATAGCTATGGCTACTCGCTTCATATGGACGGTGCATCACTTAGCAAAGAGGTCAAACGGATTGTCGATAGATTTGAAGTCCGTTCCCACAGAACCCGTGAGCCGATGCGGGTTACTCCTCAAAGGTTTCGTTACACTCTTGGCACCCGCGCTGCCATGGAGAAACAGGGACTTCTTGTGATTGCTGAACTCCTTGACCATTCGGATACTCAGAATGTTATTGTCTACACCAAAGCAACCCCGGACATTGTAAAAATACTTGATCAAGCTTTAGCAAAAGAATTGGGACACATCGCAAAGGCTTTCGCCGGGAAAATAGTTCTTGACGACTTCGACACTGGGCGACCTGAGGCCAGTCTTGTTCGAGTGCCGAGACCGGTCGTTGTCAAGAAAGTTGTCGCAATTGTTAAGCCGCTTTTTCTGTTTCCGA
>CAYSWG010000006.1:7522-23963 GCA_964434465.1 uncultured Geobacteraceae bacterium | reverse complement strand
AGCCGGAAGCCTACCTGCCGACCACGGACACCTACATCGAGAAGGACTCGTCCATCAACGACGAGATCGACAAACTGCGCCACTCAGCCACCCGCAGCCTGCTCACCCGCCGGGACGTGCTGATCGTCGCCTCGGTATCCTGCATCTACGGTATCGGCTCGCCGGAAGCCTACCAGGCCATGCACATCTTCTTCCACCAGGGAGATGACTACGGTCGGGATGAACTGCTGCGCAAGCTGGTGGAGATTCAGTACGAACGGAACGATATGGATTTTCACCGCGGCGCGTTCCGGGTGCGCGGCGACATCGTCGAGATCTTCCCGGCCCATGACGACGAGCGGGCCCTGCGGGTTGAATTCTTCGGTGATACGATTGAAGCCATCGCCGAAATCGATCCCCTGCGCGGCCAGGTGCTGCAGCGCCTGGCCAAGTGCGCCATCTATCCCGCCTCCCACTATGTGGCCAACCGGGAAACCCTGGAACGGGCCGTGGAGCAGATCCGCCTCGAATTGGAGGAGCGGATCCGCTGGTTCCGGGAGCAGAACATGCTGCTGGAAGCGCAGCGCATCGAGCAGCGCACCTTTTTCGACATCGAGATGCTGGAAGAAATGGGCTTCTGCCAGGGAATAGAAAACTACTCCCGCCACTTCGACGGTCGGGCGCCCGGCGAGCCTCCCTATACGCTCATCGATTATTTCCCGAAGGATTTTCTCCTGATCATCGACGAATCCCACATCACCGTGTCCCAGATCGGCGGCATGTACCGGGGCGACCGGAGCCGCAAGGAGACCCTGGTCAACTACGGATTCCGACTGCCGTCGGCCCTGGATAACCGGCCGCTGAATTTTCCCGAGTTTGTCGGCAAGCAGAACCAGACCGTCTACGTCTCCGCCACCCCGGCCGACTATGAACTGAAACAAGCGGGAGGCGTCGTTGTCGAACAGGTGATCCGCCCCACTGGCCTGGTGGACCCGGCGATTACCGTGCGGCCGGCCACCGGCCAGGTGGACGACCTGCTCCACGAGGTGCGGGAAACGGTGGCCAAGGGAGAGCGGGTGCTGGTCACCACCCTGACCAAACGCATGGCCGAGGAACTGACCGACTATTACCGGGAACTGGGCGTCAAGGTGAAGTATCTCCATTCGGACATCAACACCATCGAGCGGATGCAGATCATCCGCGACCTACGCCTGGGCGTCTTCGACGTGCTGGTGGGGATCAACCTGCTCCGGGAAGGGCTGGATATTCCCGAAGTCTCCCTGGTGGCGATCCTCGACGCCGACAAGGAAGGCTTCCTCCGCTCGGTTCGGTCTCTGATCCAGACCTGCGGCCGGGCGGCCCGCAACGTGGCCGGCCGGGTCATCATGTACGCCGACACGATCACCGGCTCAATGCGCTCCTGTATTGATGAAACCGAGCGACGACGGGCCATCCAGCTCGCCTACAACGAAGAGCACAACATCACTCCCCAGACGGTGCAGAAGGGTCTCAGGAGCATCCTCGAGTCCATTGAAGAGCATGATTACTGCACCGTAACCAAGGCCGCCGAAGCAACAGAAGCGTACGTGCCCCTGGAGAAGATTCCGGGCATGATCAAGAAACTGCGCAAGGAAATGTTGACCGCCGCCAAGGAATTGGCCTTCGAGAAGGCGGCGGAACTGCGCGACCGGATCAGGAAACTGCAGGAAATGGAGCTGGCGGGGAAGTAATTTGTTTCCCTGACCAGCCAAGCCTGGCCATGATCCCAAGGAAATCTTCATCCTGAGGCGCGCTGATCCGGACGAGCTCACCGCACCATGGGTGACAGAAAGAAAGTTCAGCCGCATGGAGCAGCAGCCGGGGACAGCCCAGGTGCTCCCGAAACAGCCGGTTGTGGCGACCATCGCCATAGGTGGTATCACCGATGATCGGATGGAAGAGGTGCTTCAGATGCCGACGGATCTGGTGTCGGCGGCCAGTGCGGGGCTTAATCTGCAGCAGCGAGTAGCGGGACGTGGCAAATTTTCCAGAGGGAAACGGCAGTTCGGCAACGGCCAGCCGCTGGAGGGACGTGACCGCCTCCTGGTAGCCGTCCACCGCTGCGTCGCCATTGCCGGCATACCGTTCGGTCAGTTCCCGGAGCGGGTAGTCGATGACGGCCTCATCCGCTGCGCGGCCGCGGACCACGGCCAGGTAGGTTTTTTCGACGGCAGCAGCAGCAAACGCCCCGGCAGCGCGCCGGGCCGCTTCCGGCGACAAACCGAAGAGGAGGACGCCCGAGGTGGGCCGATCCAGGCGGTGTATCGGGTAAACGTGCTGACCGACCTGATCTCGCGCCAACTGCAGGGCAAATTCCGTTTCATGCCGGTCCAGGTCGCTACGGTGGACGAGCAGCCCGGACGGCTTGTTGACCGCCAGGTAGTGCTCGTCACGGAAGAGGATGTCAAGTCGGGTAGCTGAGTGCAGAAACGACCTCCCAGGGAGTTTGATTACCCCGCGTGGACGGGCGGCCGCAGAGACCGATTTTTCCCCATGGTAGCAGAGGCTCCTCCGTTGCACAACCGCTTCATTGCCCCGTCTGTTTCGGTAAAATCCCTTTTGTACCAAGCAGTTGACAATTTATCGATGGTCTGCTAGCTTCAGCCCTACGAAACACGCCGTCCCGGAGGGGACCCAGTGCGGCCCCTATCACATGCACAGAAAGGAACACCCATGGCAAAAAAACTCTTTATCCCCGGCCCGGTCGAAGTACATCCTGAGATACTCCAGGCAATGGCGACACCGATGATCGGCCACCGCATGAAGGAGTATGCCGTACTCCACAAAGCGGTGAAGGAAAAACTGAAGCAGCTGCTGTTCACCGAAGATAAGGTTTTCCTTTCCACATCCAGCGCCTTCGGCGTCATGGAGGGAGCGGTCCGCAACCTGGTCGCCACCCGTTGCGCCAACTTCTGCAACGGCGCCTTCTCCAATAAATGGCATGACGTAACCAAACGCTGCGGCAAGGAAGCCGACGCCTTCAAGGCGGAGTGGGGCAAGCCGATAACGCCGGAAATGGTTGACGAAGCCCTCGCCACCGGCAAATATGACTGCATTACCCTGGTCCACAATGAAACCTCCACCGGCGTCATGTCACCACTGCCGGAAATCGCTGCTGTCCTTAAAAAATATCCCGACGTTGTTTCCATCGTCGATACGGTATCCTCCATGAGCGCTCTGAAGATTCCCGTTGATGAACTGGGCATCGACTGCTGCCTGTTCGGCGTTCAGAAGGCATTCGCCCTGCCGCCGGGTCTGGCCGTATTCACCGCCAGCGCCAAAGCCCTGGCAAAGTGCCGGACCATCGAGGGCCGGGGTTACTACTTTGATTTTGTCGAGTTCGATACTGCCGACGAGAAGGACAATACGCCGTCAACACCCTGCATTTCCCAGATCTATGCCCTGGACAAGCAGCTTGACCGCATGTTTGCCGAAGGGCTTGAGCAGCGCTGGGCTCGCCATCAGGCCCTGGCCGCCCGGGTCGCTGCCTGGATCGAGAAGAACGGCTATGGCTTTTTCACCGAGGCCCCCTATCGTTCAGCGGCCCTGACCTGCGCCACCAACACCAAGGGCACCGACCTGGCCACCCTGAAAAAACTCCTCGGTGAGCGGGGTTATGCCTTTGACGACGGCTACGGCAAAATCAAGGGTCAAACCTTCCGCATCGCCCACATGGGCGACATGCAACTCCAGGACATCGAAGAGTTCCTCAGCGTCATTGACGAACTGCTTGCAGGTCTCTAAAAATGATATACCTTTAGTGCAACAGCAAAGGCGGGGCAACCCGCCTTTGCTGTTTTTAGGCCTGAAAATCATCAGCCACAATGATTACCAGACAACAACCGGGAAAAGGAGATTTCCTGCCCATGAAACGGGACTTGCGTGACTGCGGCATCAGCACGGCCGGAACCATCCACTGGAATTTGCCGACACCACGACTCTATGAGGAAATCTTCCGCAAGGGGGAGGGACTCCTTGCCGAGGGCGGCTCGATCGTCGTATCCACGGAACCACACACCGGCCGATCCCCTGCTGACAAATTCATCGTTGACGACCCCGGTTGCCATGATCATGTGGCCTGGGGGGATATCAACCACCCCCTCAGCCCGGAACACTTTGCCGGACTACAGCATCGACTGTTGGAGTACCTGCAGGACAAGGACCTGTACTTCCAGGACTGCCTGATCGGTTCCGGCATCGGTCAGCGTCTGCCGATTCGCATCATCAGCGAAACCGCCTGGCACGCACTTCTTGCCCGCTCCCTGTTCATGCTGCCTGCTGCTGACGATGCCGCATCACATACGCCGGAGTATACGGTTATCGCAATTCCGTCATTCCAGGCGATTCCCCAGGTTGACGGCACCCGCTCCGCTGTTGGTATTCTGGTTAACTTTACCGATAAATTGATTATTATCGTCGGCACCAGCTACGGCGGTGAAATCAAAAAAGCCCTGTTCACCGTCATGAATTATCTATTGCCCTTGACACGACAGGCCTTGCCCATGCATTGCGCCGCCAATGTGGGCCCTGAAGGGGATACAGCACTCTTCTTTGGTCTGTCCGGCACCGGTAAAACAACGCTATCCGCCGATCCCCGAAGGGCATTGATCGGCGACGACGAACACGGCTGGGATGATGACGGCATTTTCAATTTCGAGGGTGGCTGTTACGCCAAGGTGATCAACCTGTCCCGCAACCTGGAACCGGAAATTTTCGCGTGCACCCGCCGCTTCGGCACGGTGATGGAGAATGTTATCATCGATCCCGAGTCCCGCCAGGTGGATCTGAACAATGCCTCGATCACCGAAAATACCCGCGCCTTTTACCCGCTGGACTTCATCCCCAATGCCGTACCGTCGGCAACAGGCAACCACCCGCGCACAATCATGATGCTCACCTGTGATGCCTTTGGCGTCCTGCCGCCCATCGCCCGCCTCACTGCCGAGCAGGCCATGTATCACTTCCTCTCCGGCTACACGGCAAAACTGGCCGGCACCGAAGACGGGATGGGCCGGGAGCCCCATGCGGTCTTTTCCAGCTGCTTCGGTGCACCATTCCTGCCGCTGCGGCCCCTGGTCTACGCCGAACTGCTCCGGGAAAAGATCGACCGGCACGGGGTCACCTGCTGGCTGGTCAACACCGGCTGGAGCGGTGGCGGCTACGGTATCGGCCAGCGCATCGCCATCGACCATACCCGGGCAATGATCAATGCTGCCCTGGAGGGTGATTTCGACGATATCCCCTTTGCTCGCGAACCGTTCTTCAACCTCCATATCCCGACCGTCTGCCCCGGAGTGCCGGCCGAGATTCTCAATCCGCGGTCCGTCTGGCAGAACAAGGAGTTGTACGAGAAAACAGCCCTCACATTAATCGACAGTTTCCGGGAAAACTTCAAGCAGTTTGCTACAAGTGACGGCGAGCAGTTCATCGACATCTTCTCCGTCATCAACCGTGAGTGACGTCGCCCCGGCGCACGAGTGCGCTGCTTGCCAAAGCGGCCAACCGGTGCAGACGGACAAAGTGATTGACTTGCCGAAAACGCTATGTTATTGCACATGCACTATGCAAGAATTTTACACGGCACAATCGGCAGCAGCACGAGCTATCAGCGCAGCGGCGCGTAACGCCGCACGTGTACCCACTGCCATGTGAGTTTTCTTGTTGTAATCAGAATGTTTCGCAAAGGCCGTGGGTGTGCTACCCACGGCCTTTTTCTTTGGTTTACCGATGGAAACGGCACTAACCGGCAGTGAATCGTGCACAGACCCGGACCACTGGACCAAACTACGCTGACAAATCTTGTTCTATTTGGCATATGCATATATAAATTACTTGGGGGAAAAAATGAGAAATGAACTTGTCAACCCGGGTGCGGGCGAACTGACCTATGAGATCCGCAACATTGTCAATGTTGCCGAAAAACTGCAGCAGCATGGCGTGAAGATCAACTGGGAAAACATCGGCGACCCCATCGTCAAGGGTGAAAAGGTGCCGGTCTGGATGAAGGAACTGGTCGCCCGGGAGGTGATGAACAACGAGACCTACGGCTATTGCCACACCCGGGGTGTCCTGGAAACGCGGCAGTTTCTCTGTGAACTGACCAACCGGCGGGGAGGGGTGCAGATCACCCCCGACGACATCATCTTTTTCAACGGCCTGGGCGATGCCATTGCCAAGGTCTATGGCACCCTGAAGGCGGAAACCCGCATTCTGACCCCGTCTCCCACCTATACAACCCACTCCACCGGCGAAACGGCCCACGCCAACGCCGCCCCGGTCTGCTACCACCTGCGACCGGAAAACAACTGGTATCCCGACCTGGATGATCTGCGCAATCACGTCAAGTACAACCCGGCCATCTCCGGTATCCTCATCATCAACCCCGACAACCCCACCGGCATGGTATACCCCGAGCATTACCTGCGGGAGATTGTCGCCATCGCCCGGGAATACGGCCTGTTCATCATCGCCGACGAAGTCTACAACAATATCGTATACAACGGTGAGACGACCCTGCCCATTTCCGCGGTCATCGGCGACGTGCCGGCCGTGGCCATGCGCGGCATCTCCAAGGAATTCCCCTGGCCCGGTTCCCGCTGCGGCTGGATCGAGTTCTACAACACGGAAAAAAACAGCCGCTTCAAGAAGTACGTCAATGCCATTCTCAACACCAAGATGAATGAAGTCTGCTCCACAACACTGCCCCAGAAGGCCCTGCCGGCCATCATCGCCCACCCCGAGTACCAGGGTTATCTGGCCGAGCGCATTTCCCGCTACGAACGCACGAGCACCATCGCCTACGACTGCCTGAAAGAAGTGCCCGGCCTGCTGGTCAACCGGACCAACGGCGCCTTCTACATGGCGGTTGCCTTCCAGGACGGCCTGCTCAACCATCGGCAGACCCTGCCCATCGAGAATCCCGAGATACACAGCCTGGTTGATGGTTTGGTCACGGCGCCCGGTGTTGCCCCGGACAAGCGGTTCGTTTACCATCTGCTGGCCAATACCGGCATCTGCGTTGTGCCGCTCTCGTCATTTTCAACCCATCTGCAGGGGTTCCGGGTGACGCTCCTGGAAAAGGACGAGCAGGAATTCCGTCGCATCCTGCAAACGCTGGCCCAGAAGGTGGGCGAATATCTGGCGTCCTGAAGCAGCCGGCAACAATTTGAACCTGAAAGAGCCCCCATCGAGACGCTGTCGACAGGGGCTTTTTTGTGGCGCGGGAGCACGTACTCTGGTCAGACCACGCGGATGAGGAATTCCGGGCAGGCCGCCGCACAGTAGCCGCAGAGAATGCACTTTTCTGCCGCAACCCGGGCAACGCCTTCTTCAATAAACAATGCATCGGCGGTACAGGCAGCGGCACAGGCGCCGCACCCCGTGCAGAACTTCTCCATGATCATGAATTTCCGTTTGCGTTGTTCCAGCAACTCCCAGGCCCGGTCGTCAGTGCTGTCCGTGGTACAGAGTTCCAGGTTGGCGTCGATCTCCTCCCGGGAAAGCATGCCCAGGGCCAAGGCATGGACACCGGGCAGGCCAAGGACATAGCGGATGGCAGCCCGGGCCTCGGCAATGAGATTGCCGCCGGCCAGGGCCTTCATGGCATAGACTCCCTGGCCATTTTTCCCACAGACGGCAATGGCTTCGGCCATCTCTTCGGCGCTGCCGTCCATGATGCCCATCCCGGCGCGATTGATCAGCGGGTGGATCACCTCAATCTCCGGACGGGCGGCCGCCCGCCGGAAGGCGGCGATATAGTGGGACGAAAGCCCCACGTGACCGATTTTCCCCTCTTCCTTCAGCAGCAGCAACTCGTCCAGCACCGCCGCCCGGTCGGTAAAGGGATCGGCCAGGCGGGCGCCGTGGATAAGGACGATGTCCAACCGCTCACGGCCAAGTTCCCGCAGGGCCCGCTCCACATGGCACCGGGCATCTGCGGCAGTGGCAGCGTGGGTCTTGCTGGCAATGACCACCGGACCGGTAAACCCTGACAGCGCCGCTCGAATCTGCGGATAGGTACCGTAGAGCTCCGCCGTATCAAGCATGGTAACGCCCCGCTCCAGGGCATAGCGGATCAGTCCGGCCCCGTCCTCAACGGAAAGACCTGCCTGAAGAGGCCCCAAGGGCAGCGTACCAAAAACCAGGGGCACAATTCGCAGGCCGGTAGTGCCAAGCATCGTTGTTTTCATAGGGAGGTCTCCTTGGCACGGGGCAGCGAGAGCAGTGGTGGCCGGCAACCGCCAGAACAGCGGGGTAGAAACCACTTTACCATTGACAGGAACCCCATTCCGCCCTTAACTAGCGCCATGCACGACAACCATTCGACAGCACCCGGCATCCGCTCGCGGGCAATCTTCTTCATGGTTTTGACCACCCTGCTGTGGGGCGGCAGCTTTGTTTTCAACAAGATCGGCTTCCGCGAACTCCATCCCGTCACCTTTGCCTTTATCCGGTTTGCCCTGGCAACCCTGGTGATGGGCGTGCTCTGCCTTGGCCGCTTGCCACGCCTGAACCGGGACATAGCGGTCAAGGGTTTCAAGGTGGGCCTGGCGCTGTCGGCAGCGAATCTTTCCTTTGTCTTTGGCCTGAACGAAACAACCGTTTCCCGGGCCGGCTTTCTCAATAATCTCTTTGTGCTGTTTGTCCCCCTACTGGGACTGCTGGTCTGGCGGGAACGGATCAGCCGTATCCTGGTCGGCGGCATCGGCCTGGCGGTGTCGGGACTCTGGATGCTGGCCCAGGGCGGCGCCGCCGGATTCAGCCGCGGCGATCTCCTCTCCACACTGTGCGCCTTCTGCATTGCGCTGCATATTCTGGCCGTCTCGAAGGTTCTCAAAGACGAGGATGTGTATCTGGTAACGCTGGTTCAGTTCGTCACCGTAACGGTCATCAGTGGAATCCTTACGCTGTTGATCGCCCCGGTGCCCACCGCCGTCGCCAGCACCACCCAGCTGGCGCTGGCCTACTGCGCCCTGTTCCCGACAGTCCTCTGCTTTACCCTGCAGAACACCTGGCAGCGCTATACCACCCCGTCCCAGGCCGGGCTCATCTATACCCTGGACCCGGTCTGGAGCATGATCGGCGGCATGGTTGTGCTCGGGGAGCGGTTGACCATTGCGGAATGGTTTGGCTGCTCGCTCATTTTCAGCGCCGTGCTGCTGCCGGTGGCCATTTCCCGGATGGTTGAACGGCGCAATCTGTCACAGTACCAAAGCTAGCCCGGCGGTCACTGCGCCGGAACGAAGGTCAGTGCCGCCGAATTCATGCAGTAGCGCAGGCCGGTCGGTTTCGGACCATCGCTGAAGACATGTCCCAGATGGGCATCGCAGCGGCTGCACAGGACTTCAGTTCGACGGACGAAAAGGCTGTTGTCCGGCCTGGTGGCGATATTTTCCGGGGCCACCGGTTGCCAGAAGCTGGGCCAGCCGGTGCCCGATTCGTACTTGGTTTCGGAGCTGAACAGGTCGAGATCGCAACCGACGCACCGGTAAACGCCCTTGTCGTGGTTGTTCCAGTAGGCATTGGCGAACGGTTTCTCCGTTCCTTTCTTGCGGGTCACATCATACTGCTCCGGTGTCAGCTGCCGCCGCCATTCTTCCTCGGTCTTGCGAACCTTCGCGGTCATACGGTATCCTTTCTGCTCCACGGAATATACCCGGATCATTTCAAGAGCAGTCACACGATCCGGACTCCCGCCCGCTTCCTTCCCTCCGCCGGAAAAACCGCACGCCGCGGTAACGAGCATTCCCGGCAGCAGACATAACGCAAGCCATGATTTCAAACAGTTACGAACTATTATGTACCCCTTCGGTCAATTTCCGGCCAAATCCATTCTCACCCTCAGCATGCCTGGCAGGGGATGGTTGTAGCCGGGGATTTTCACCAGCACATCACTCTTGATCAAATCACCGCGCGGCAGCCATGTTTTTCCGTCCAGGCTGGCCCACTCCTTGAAGACGAAAATCGTCCGTGACGGTGTTACCACCAGATCCGTGGCGGCAGGTTGGGAAAAGAGGCTCCCCTCGATGGAAATGGCCATGGTGATGGGTTGCCCCGGCATAAACATGAGGATGTGATCCGCCTTCGGCACCGGTTCGCCGAACAGAACAACCGGCATCTTCGCCAGGCTCTCATAGGTCGGCAGTGCGGCCGCCGAGAGTGGACCGGCCAGAGCAAGGACAAGTACTGCTGCAACAAGATATTTCATGGTAACCCTCCTGCTGATGTGGTGTTGCACTGGCCAGTAAGTATAGCACACCCGGTCCATGACAGCGAAGCACGAAGCTGGAATCGGTTCGGTTGACGATCCCCGGCGGGATGGTTATAGTGTCCGGGGCACTTGCTCAAACAGGGGAGACAGCCATGACGATCAGTAGAACCTTTTTATTAGCGGCCATTCTGCTGTTGCTTGCCGCTTCACCCGGTCCAGGCGCGGAACTTGAGGAGAAGGTGCAGGAACATACCCTGAAGAACGGCATGAAAGTCCTGCTGGTCGAGCGCCACACCTCACCAACCGTTGCCGCCTGGATCCGTTTCAAGGTGGGAAGCGTTGACGAGCGCAGCGACGAGCGGGGCATTGCCCATCTGCTGGAGCACATGCTGTTCAAGGGAACGAAAACGATCGGCACCCGGGATTTCTCCCGGGAAAAGCCTCTCCTGGACAACATCGAGTCCGTCGCCGCGGAGCTCATGGCGGAGAGACTGAAGCGCCGCCAGGCTGATGGAGCAAAGATTGCCCGGCTCTCCCGGGAACTTTCCCGCCTGGAACGGGAAGCCGGCACCTATTCGGTTAAGAATGAACTGTCCGAACTCTACGCCAAACATGGCGGGACCAGCTTCAACGCCTTTACCGGCAAGGACAGCACCGCCTACATGGTCAGCCTGCCGGCCAACAAGCTTGAACTGTGGGCCGCCATCGAAGCAGATCGGCTGCGCAACGCCGTGCTGCGGGAATTTTACACGGAGCGGGACGTGGTCATGGAAGAACGGCGCCGCTCTTACGACACAAATCCCGACGGCAAACTCTGGGAAGCCTTCCTGGCAGCGGCCTATGTGGCCCATCCTTACGGACAGCCCACCATCGGCTGGATGTCGGACATCGAAAACCTGTCGCGCTCCAAGGCGGAATCCTTCCTGCATCGCTACTACGCACCAGCCAACGCCGTCATTGCTCTGGTGGGCGCCATTGACGCGGACAAAGCTTTGGCCCTGATCAAACGGTACTTCGGCACGCTCCCCCCCGGCACCCCCGTAGCGCCTGTCGCCGTGGATGAGCCACGCCAGCGGGGCGAGCGGCGCGTGGAACTTGTGGAGGATGCCGAACCACAACTGCTGATCGGCTATCACAAGCCGACCCTGCCCGAACGGGATGATTACGTCTTCGATGTCATTACCATGCTCCTGACTGACGGCAGGACGTCCCGCCTCTATCGTAAGCTGGTGGTAGAGCGCCAGCTTGCCACGGATATTTCCGCTTTTACCGCACCGGGCAGTCGTTATCCCAACCTGTTCATCATTGCTGCCGTTCCCCGAGCACCCCATACGGCCCAGGAAGTGGAGGGGGCAATCTACGAAGAGCTCGAACTGCTCAAACGGGAACCGGTTACCCCGGAAGAGCTGCAGCAGATTCTCAACAGGCTTGAAGCCGATGAAATCAAGGCAATGACCAGCAACGACGGGCTTGCCTACCGGCTGACCGAATACGAGGCCACCGCCGGAACCTGGCGCTACCTGACCCGACACCGGTCCCAGGTGGCAGCCATAACCGCCGCTCAGGTGGCGGAAACGGCCCGCACCTACCTGGTGCCGGAGAACCGGACCGTCGCCACCATCAGGAAACAGGAGGCTGCCCGATGAAGGTTCTGCTGCTGGCGCTCATGACTCTACTCGCCATGTCCCCGGTCGCCACGCCCGGCGAAGCCCGGGCCGCCGACCCGCGCACCCTGACCTTCCCCCCGCTGGATTTTTCCATACCCACCGCAGAACGGATCGTCCTGACCAACGGCATGGTCGTCTACCTCCTGCAGGACCGGGAACTGCCCCTGGTGACCATGCAGGCCTACATCGGCACCGGCAGCGTCCATGACCCGGTCGACAAAACCGGCCTGGCCGCCTTGACCGGCAGCGTGCTGCGCAGCGGCGGTACCGCCAGCATGGCAGCCGAAACCCTGGACCGGGAATTGGAGTACATGGCCTCATCCATTGAGACAGCCATCGGCGCCGACGCCGGCACCGCGACTATGAGTTGTCTGACCAAGCACCTGGGTCGCACCCTGAAGCTATTTTCCCAGGTACTTGCAGCACCGGACTTTCGCCAGGATCGCCTTGAGCAGGCACGAAACCGTGGCCTCGAAGCCATTCGCCGCCAGAATGACGATCCCCGGCAGCTTGCCGACCGGGAACTGACCATGGCCCTGTATCAGGGCCATCCCCTGGGTCGACAGGCAACCAGAACCTCCCTGCTCGCCATTGGCCGCCAGGACCTGCTAGCCTTTCACCAGCGGTTTTACCACCCCAATAACGTGATTCTTGCCGTTTCGGGCGATTTCAGCAGGGAAACCATCCGGGAAAAGCTCGAGCAGGCCTTTGTCGGCTGGCAGCAAGGCAAGGTCCCCCCCCAACCCGAGACCCAGCCTGCCGGCCCGCCGCAACCAGCCGTGCTGTTCGTCCGGAAAGCCATCGACCAGTCGGTTATCCGCATGGGCCACCTGGGCATTGACAAGAACAATCCCGATCTGCATGAAATTACGGTCATGAATGCCATCCTGGGCGGCAACGGTTTCAGTTCACGGCTCATGGCCGTTATACGCAGCCGGGAAGGTCTGGCCTACAACGTTGCCAGCTCGTTCCAGGCGGGACGGCGCTATCGGGGCACATTCGAAGCCGAAACCGAAACCAAGTCTTCATCCACCGTGCGAACGATCAAGCTGATGCGGGAGCTGATTCTCGCAATGGGCCGAGAACCGGTCAGTGATGGGGAACTGGCCCTTGCCAAGGAGTCCATCATCAACTCCTTTATCTTCGCCTTCACCAACCCGGCTGCCATCGCCGCCCAGCGGGCACGTCTGGAATACTACGGTTTTCCCAAGGGGTATCTGGAAACCTATCGGGCTGCCATTGCCAAAGTCACCAAGGAAGACGTGCTGCGCGTTGCCAGGACATATCTGCAGTCGGGAACCCTCACCCTGGTGGTGGTTGGCGACGACAGGAACTTCGACGAACCCCTGGCAACCCTTGGCGAGGTCCATATCGTTGATCCTGCGGCGCAAGACTGATCCTTACGCAGAGCCACTATGGTAAGTGCGCCCGAAGAGAACACCTGCGGCCACCCCGCGCGACGACCCGCTGCCGTCGCGTTTTTTTGTGACATTCCCCCTGCCTTTTCTCCTTTCATGACCCATGTCAAAGACGGCGCAGATACAAACCGGGTACTCTGGCGCCATCAGTCACGCACGATATACCGGGTCATTCCTCCTTTGCGCGGTCTCTGCCCTCCGGAGCCGCGCCTTTTTTTCGGTCCGGTGAAAAAAATTCTCAAGTAATTGCCCTGCCTGCCGATACAAGAAGCACAAGGCAGCACCAGATCACAACCTCCCACGGTCTGCAGCCATATGGACCGTCTTCCTCCTTTGCGCGGTCTCCACCCTCCGGAGCCGCGCCTTTTTCATGCGCGGAGAACCACTGGTGTGCTGCTTGCCCGAGGGGAAAAACCGGGTAGACTGATTTATGCTGTAATCACCCCGAAAAGGAGAAGACCATGGATACGTACCGCTGTTCGATTTGTGACTACCTTTATGATCCCGAAGCAGGGGATCCGGCAAATGGCGTAGCCCCGGGAACACCGTTCGACTCCCTGCCGGACAGCTGGGTCTGCCCGGTCTGCGGTGCAGAAAAAAGTCTGTTCGAGAAAGCCTGATACAGAGGAGTTGGAAGCTCATGGCACGAATCCCCTATGTGGACCAGGACGCCTGTATCAGTTGCGGACTCTGCGTGGACAGTGTTCCGGAAGTGTTTCGCCTGAACAGCGCCAACCTTGCCGAGGTTTACGAACCGGCAGGCGCCCCTGATGAACGGATTCAGGAAGCGATGGATGGTTGTCCGGTCAGCTGCATTTTCTGGCAGGAATAGCTCTTGGTCATCCGAATGATCTAAAGCCCGTCACCCCCCTCTGGTGGCGGGCTTTTGCCATGGTTGACACCTGTGGACCGCCACGGGTCGGCACCAGCCGACAAGCTACGAATTATTTGCAATTTTGTGCCCGACTTTATATAGTGAAGCACAAAATAATTGTTGCAGGAATTCGCATGATACGAAAAATACTCGCCTATCCTGACCCCGAATTAAAAAAGATATCCGCACCGGTACCTGAAATCAATGACAGCATTCGTGAACTGGTCCGCGACATGGCCGAAACCATGTACGCCGCACCGGGCGTAGGCCTGGCCGCACCGCAGGTTGGCGTCCACCAGAGGGTCATCGTCATCGATGTCTCCGCCAAGGATGAGGAGCCGGGACTGATCGTAGCCATCAACCCGGTGCTCGTTCGTGGGGAAGGTGAGTCCTATGAGGAAGAAGGCTGTCTTTCAGTTCCTCGTTACGGCGCCAATGTGCCCCGCTACGCCTCCGTGGTAGTATCGGCCCTGGATCTGGACGGCGAAGAGGTTACCTACCATGCCGAAGATCTGCTGGCCATTGCCTTTCAGCATGAAATCGACCACCTGGACGGGATTCTGTTCGTCGATCACCTCTCGCCGCTGAAAAAAGACATCTTCCGCAAGAAGTACCGGCAGCCCGTTGCCCAGGAGCATGCCGGACAATGACTCAGGGATTGCGTATCGTATTCATGGGGACACCCCTGTTTGCCTGCCCCACCCTGCAACGGCTCGTCGATCGGGGCGACAGGGTGCTCGCCGTGGTGACCCAGCCGGACCGGCCAAAAGGCAGGGGCCAGAAGGCGCTGCCCCCACCGGTCAAGGAGCTGGCCGAACGTCATGGGTTACCCGTGCTCCAGCCACCGAAGATCAGGGTTGCCGAATTTGTGGAAACCATCCGCACCCTGAATCCCGACCTGATTGTTGTTGTGGCCTATGGACAGATCCTGCCCAAGGCAGTGCTGGACATCCCCCGCTACGGCTGCATCAATGTCCATGCCTCACTCCTGCCCCGATACCGTGGCGCAGCGCCGCTCAACTGGTGCATCATCAATGGCGAACAGGAAACCGGCGTGACCACCATGCTCATGGATGAGGGCCTCGACACGGGAGATATGCTCCTGAAGAGGGTGACCGCCATTGATCCCGATGAAAATACCAGCACCCTCCATGACCGCCTGGCACTTCTCGGCGCCGAGGCCCTTGCCGAAACCATCGATCTGCTGGTCCAAGGCACCCTTGTACCGGAAAAACAGGATGATGCACTCTCCTGCTATGCACCCCTGCTGAAGAAGGAAGATGGCCTTATCGACTGGAGCAGGAACGGCGTCGCCATAAAGAACCTGGTGTGCGGTATGACCCCCTGGCCTGGCGCCTTCACCTATCTGGACGGCAAGTTGCTGAAAATTTACCGGGTACGGATCGGTACCGGCTCCGGCAGTCCCGGAACTGTCCTGGAAGCAGGCAAGGATGGCATCGTCGTAGCCTGTGCCGATGGTAGTGTCCTCATTGAAGATCTGCAGCTGGAAGGGAAAAAGCGGCTGACCGCACGGGAGTTTCTGGCCGGCTGCCGCCTGAGCCCCGGGACGGTGCTCGGAAAGGGGGGATAGCCTCATGGCCCGGGAAACTACCCCCAAATCGTATGCCGGCAAAAGCATTTTCCTGGCACTGCTGGCTGCCACGGGCCTGCTCGTCACCAGCGCTTTCCTGCTGCTCTGGTGGCTGCAGGGCGCCGGCCTTGCCTCGCTTCATCCGGCACTGCCACAGGTGCTGGGCTGGGTGCTCGTCATCTGTGCTGCCGTTGCCGTAGTCGGCACCCTGCTGCTCGTCTGCACGACAGCCGTTGGCAGGGATCTGCCGGGTACCCTGTTGCTCCGCGCCGTTGCCATCAGGCTGCTCCTGCCGGTCATCGAGTTCATCGGCAACCTGGCAGCCATTCCCCGGGACACCATCCGCCAGTCATTCATCGCCATGAACAACAGCCTGGTGCTGGCCCGCAAGTTCACCGTCAAGCCTGACCGCATCCTGATTCTCCTCCCCCACTGCCTGCAACTGATGGATTGCGACATCAAGGTAACCGGAGAAGTCGGAAAATGCATCCGCTGCGGCCGCTGCGACATTGCCGGCCTGGCCGAACTGGCGGAAAAGTACCGGATCGACATTTCCGTGGTGACCGGGGGCACCCTTGCCCGGAAGATCATCATGGAAAAGCGTCCCAAGCTGGTGGTTGCCGTGGCCTGCCGCGAGCGTCGGCGTGAAGCCGATGTAGACGT
>CAYSWG010000006.1:0-7512 GCA_964434465.1 uncultured Geobacteraceae bacterium | reverse complement strand
TGAAGGAGACCTGACCACCGGCATCAGGGACTGTTACCCGCTGCCGGTGCTGGGTATCCTCAATGAGCGCCCCTGTGGGCCCTGTATCAATACGACCGTCGATACCGCAAAGATTGACGAAGCACTGCGCTCGGTCATGGGCTGAGCCGCCTCCCCCAACCGTTGCCCCTGAACCCATGAAATCCTATTTCGCCGAAAAAGCCGTCCTGACAATGCGCCGGGAAATCGCCGATGCCGACGGTAACGAGATTTTCTTCCTGGGCCGCACCGACGAACAAGGGTGCGTAGTCTCGGTGGAGCCCCTCGCCCGAGGCAGCAGAGACGCCGTGGCCGCCATCATGATCGCCGTTTCCTTCGGAGAAGTGGTCATCCATAACCACCCGTCCGGTTCACTGAGCCCCTCCAGGGCCGACCTGGAAATTGCCTCCGTACTGGGCAACCAGGGTGTGGGTTTTTACATCATCGATAACGGAGCAACCCGCTGCTATCAGGCAGTGGCCCCGTTCATCCGTAAAACCGTCGAACATCTCTCCTTTCCTGAAATGGAGCAGTTTTTCGCGCCGGACGGCATGCTGGCCCGTAATCTGGACGGCTTTGAATATCGCGAAGAACAGACCCGCATGGCCTTTGCCGTTGCCGAAGCGTTCAACCGGGAACAGATTGCGATCATCGAAGCCGGAACGGGGACCGGTAAATCCCTGGCCTACCTGCTCCCCGCAGCGCTCTGGGCCCTGCGCAATCGGGAACGAATCGTCATATCCACCAACACCATCAATCTTCAGGAGCAGCTCATCAAGAAGGATATCCCCTTTCTCCGGGAACAGGGGGGGCTTTCCTGCCGTGCAGTGCTGGTCAAGGGGCGAAGCAATTACCTGTGCCTGCGCAAACTGCGCGCCATAGAAACGGAGCCTTCCCTCTTCAAGGAAGACGATACGGCCGGCGAACTGGAAGCCCTGGTTGCCTGGAGCCGCACCACCGGAGAAGGATGCCGCAACGATCTCAGTTTCATCCCCCGCGATGAAATCTGGGAAGAAGTCTGTTGTGAAGCCGACCAGTGCGGTCGGGTCAAGTGCAGTCATTATGGCCAGTGTTTTTTCTACACTGCCCGACGGGAAGCGGCAGGAGCCGACCTTCTGGTGGTGAACCACGCCCTGCTTCTGGCCGACGTGGCGGTCCGAGCCGAAACCGGCTATGACTCCTCGGCGATACTCCCCCCCTTTACCCGGCTGATCTTCGACGAAGGGCACCACCTTGAGGATACGGCAACCAGTTTCTTCTCGGCCCGAACCTCTCGCCAGTCGCTGCTGCGCATCCTCGGCCGGCTGCAGCATCCCCGCAAAACCCAGCGGGGCATTCTGCCCCAGCTCTCGGCCAGACTGTCCCGGGAAATACCCGAAGAGCTCGATACCCTGTACATGGAAACCGCCTCACTCATGGAAGAATGCCTTCTGCCGGGCCGGACGGCGCTGCTTGCCGTGGTGAACCAGGTACTTGACACCCTGGCCCTTGACCTCGTCGCCCACCTGAACAACGACCGACAGGGCAGCGGCGAACGGAAATTACGCCTGACCCCTGCAGTGTACGATACCCCCTTCTGGCAAGCGGCAGAAGCAGCCATTCGGCGTCTCATGAAAGAACTGACCGAGTTTGTCAATCACGTACAGGCGTTTTTCCGTAGCTGCGAGCAGTTGCCGGAACCAGTGCTGGCGAAGCTTTCCGGCAACCTGATCGACCTGCGCGGCATTCGCAGCAGATTGGAAGGAACTGTTGCCGACCTGGGGGCGTTTGTCAGTCGGGATGAGCGGATCTGTCACTGGTTCGAAATAAGCAGCGGTAGCCGTGGCACCATTGTCAGGCTCTGTACGTCGCCCATCGAAGTTGCCGAATCCATCAAGACCGCCGTACTGGACAAGTTCCGTACCGTAGTGCTCACCTCTGCAACCCTGGCCGTGGGAGAACGTTTTGACTATCTGAAGCGCATGACCGGCATCGATCTGATCAATCCGCAGCGGGTCACCGAGCTGCTCCTCACGTCGCCCTTCGACTACGAACGGCAGACCTTCCTCGGCATTCCCGACGATGTGCCCGAGCCCACGGAGAAATCCTTTACCACCGTTCTCCAGGACTTTCTCCTGCGCAGTGTCGTGACCTCAGGCGGTCGCGCATTCGTCCTGTTCACCTCCTACGATCTGCTGTCCCGCATGTACTCGGCCCTTCGGGAACCCATGATGCGGGCCGGCCTCACCCCCATGCGCCAGGGCGAAATAAACCGGCACATGCTGCTCAACCGCTTCCGGAAGGAGCAGAATGCCGTTCTGTTCGGCACCGATTCTTTCTGGGAAGGAGTTGATGTTCAGGGCAAGGCGCTGGAACTGGTGATCATCACCCGGCTGCCGTTCCGGGTCCCCACCGAACCGATCCTTGCCGCCCGGGCCGAGCACATCGCCGCTGCCGGCGGCGACCCGTTCATGGAATATACGGTCCCCCAGGCGGTCATCAAGTTCAAGCAGGGCTTCGGCCGTCTGATCAGGAGCCGGGATGACCGGGGTGCGATACTGATTGGCGACAGCCGGGTCCTCTCCCGAAATTACGGGCGCTATTTCCTCGACTCCCTGCCGAAAATACGCATCACCAGGGGCGAAGGCGCCACAGTGCTGCGGGAGATGCACCGTTTTTTCCAGCAGTTGACCGCGGCGGAACTAACCGGATCATCCACAAGCGACCACACGGAACAAGCCGGCAGCCCCTGACCTGCACCCGATTCCCCAACCCCACCCCACGTAACTGACAAAAAGGCACAGACCACGAAGACAGCAGTGAGGTAAAGACTGTCCCGTTTCGCCCCGGAGCCGGACCTGCCGTGAGTACCTTCTTGCCAAATCGCGACATGTACTTTATACTATATATGGAAATTGCGAGGGTCGAGAGATCCTCATTATACCCTAGCCGGCATCCCCTCCTTGCCGCTAGGGTGTTTTTTTGCCCAAACCATCGAGTGGCTACTGTACATTTTTGTACATTCCTGTGCCAGAGTTGATACACCACTCCCGGCAGTGGAGGAACCCCACAGCTGATGCCGAAGGCAAGGTGTGTGATTCGGGCTAGTTATGCTGCACTTTTCACCATACATTATCATTGGCATGAATATGGCATTAGCAGGCCGTCATAGTACTCTGCAGCAATGACGTTGACCATGAAGGAGAGACGAACGATGGGACGAATGAGGGAAAATCCGCGGTACAATGTGATATCCATGCGAATCAGCGATGAGGAACGGGAGGCCCTCCAGGAAATAATGCAGACCACTCAGATGAGCGTTTCGGACATCTTGCGGGAAGCAATGGAGCTTTTCAAAAACAAGTGGACAAAACCGCGGGTGGAAGAAAAAGCCGCCTGATGCCTATCATAGCCACCAAACATGAAGAGGGGCCGGAACACCGGCCCCTCTTCTCGTATCATCTACCAGCCATGCGCCAATCAGCCCAATCCTGCCGGCAAAGACGCGCCTGCAATTTTACCTGAAGCGCCAGGTCGTTCCCTGAGCGGAATCCAGCAGCACAATGTTCTGCTCAAGGAGGGCATCGCGTATGGCATCGCTCCGGGCAAAATCCTTTGCCGCCCGGGCTGTGGCACGTTCGGCGATCAGCCCCTCGATTTCCTCCCGACAGATTCCCAGTTCGACAATCCTTCTGTCCCGGGCTTTTTCCAGATAAACTTCGGGTCGGGTACGGAAGATGCCCAGCACCTCTCCAGCCTCATCCAGGTCCTGGCGCGCCTGCAGAAGCAGCGCCTTCGCCTCCTTGCCAAGCTTGCCGGGTTCGGCAACAACCCGGTTCACCGAGCGCACCAGATCAAATATGGTGCCAAGTACCTGTGCCGTATTGAAATCATCATCCATCGCCTCCCGGAAACGCAGGGAAAACTGTCCGGTTTTTTCCAGCAGCTCCCGGCACGGCTCAGTAAGGTTCTGCGCTGGTACCGTTACCGAACCGGCCTTCATGCCCGCGGTCAACTCATCGATGCGGGCAAGGGCTGAATAAATGCGATCCAGGCCTATTTCGGCTTCCTTCACATTCTGATCGGAAAAATCAAGTGGCGAGCGGTAGTGGGCCGTCAGGAGGAAAAACCGCAACGCCTCGGCATCGTACCGTTCCAGTACCTCCTTGATGGTAAAAAAATTTCCCAGGGACTTGCTCATCTTTTCTGAATTGATATTGACGAAACCATTGTGCAGCCAGTATCTGACAAAGGGCTTACCAGTGGCCGCCTCCGATTGGGCAATTTCATTTTCATGGTGGGGAAAGACCAGGTCCTTGCCGCCGCCATGGATGTCGATGGTTTCACCGAGAAAACGCATGCTCATGGCCGAACATTCGATGTGCCAGCCCGGCCTCCCCTTTCCCCAGGGCGAATCCCAGGCCGGTTCACCCGGCTTGGCCTCTTTCCAGAGGACGAAATCCATGGGATGGGACTTCCTTTCATCCACTTCGATGCGGGCTCCGGCCTTCATATCTTCCAGGTTCCGTTTGGAAAGCTTCAGGTATTCTTCATATTTTTCCACGTTGAAATAGACATCCCCGCCGGCCTGGTAGGCGAAACCCTTGTCCACCAGAGTCTGGACGATGCGGATGATATCGTCGATATGCTCCGTCGCCTTGGGCTGGCAGGTGGGTACCGCGACGCCGAGGGCCGCCATGTCCCGGTCGAATTCGGCGATGAAGCGCTCCGTAACCTCCCGGAAATCGACCCCCTCCCGATTGGCCCGATTGATGATCTTGTCATCCACGTCCGTGTAGTTGCGCACATAGGTCACGTCATAGCCGCTGTGGCGGAGATAGCGATAAATGATATCGAAAACCACATTGGCACGGGCATGGCCGATATGGCAGTGATCGTAAACCGTGACTCCACAGACATACATGGAGACCTTGCCCGGCACCTGGGGAATAAACTCTTCTTTACAGCCGTTCAGGGTATTATAAACACGTAAAGGCATGGTAAACCTCGCTTGGATACTGGTAAGCGACTGAACGGGAGAACTGTCAGCCGCCGGTTTTTGTCCAGGAGTCGCGCAGGGTGACGACCCGGTTGAAGACCGGATTTCCCGGTGACGAATCAAGGGGATCAACGGCAAAATAGCCCTGCCGCTCAAACTGGAACCGGCTGCCGGCCACGGCTCCGGCCAACCCGGGCTCCAGGCGGCATCTGGTCAACGTTTGCAGGGAGTCGCCGTTGAGAAACGTCTTCCAGCCCGGACCGTCTTTATCGCTTCCCGGTTGGGGCACCGTAAAGAGCCGGTCATAAAGGCGAATCTCCGCAGCAAGGGCATGGCGTGCCGACACCCAGTGGATGGTTCCCTTGATCTTGCGGCCATCGGCAGCGCTGCCGCCACGGGAGTCGGGATCGTAGGTGCACCGGATCTCGGTTACCTCCCCGGTTGCCGGATCCTTCACCACACCCGTGCACGTGACGATGTAGGCATAGCGCAAGCGGACTTCCCGGCCGGGCGCGAGACGGAAGTAACCCTTCGGCGGATCTTCCAGGAAATCCTCCCGCTCGATGAGGATCTCCCGGGAGAACGGCACCTGACGTGTACCCATGGCGGGGTTATTGGGATGGTTCAGCGCCGCGAACTCCTCGGTGTGGTCTTCCGGATAATTCTCGATCACCAGGCGCAGGGGATCGAGCACGGCCATGGCCCGGGGCGCCCGTTCGTTAAGATCCTCGCGGACACACTCTTCCAACACACCCATTTCAATCCAGCTGTCGTTTTTGCCCACACCGATCCGCTCACAGAAGGCACGGATTGCCTCGGGCGTGTAGCCGCGCCGGCGCATCCCCACCAGAGTCGGCATGCGCGGGTCATCCCAGCCGCTGACGTAGTTGTCGCGCACCAGCTCCAGGAGCTTGCGTTTGCTCATCACCGTATAGGTCAGGTTGAGCCGGGCAAATTCGATCTGCCGTGGTGCATAGATGCCCAGGGCATCCAGGAACCATTCATAGAGTGGGCGATGGTCCTCGAATTCCAGAGTACAGATCGAATGGGTAATCCCCTCGATGGAATCGGACTGGCCGTGGGCATAATCGTACATGGGATAGATGCACCAATTATCACCCGTATGGGGGTGGGCGGCATGGAGGATCCGGTACATGACCGGATCACGCAGGTTCATGTTGGGGGAAGCCATGTCGATCCTCGCCCTGAGCACCCGGGAACCGTCGGGGAACTCGCCGGCCCGCATGCGCCGGAACAGATCCAGATTCTCCTCGGGACTCCGGTCCCGGTAGGGACTTGCCGTGCCCGGTTGCGTCAGGGTGCCGCGGTTTTCGCGGATCTGCTCGGGGGTCTGGTCGTCCACGTAAGACTTACCGGCCATAATGAGCTGTTCCGCCCACTGATACAGTTGGCCGAAATAGTCGGATGCATTGTAAAGATGCTCGCCCCAGTGGAATCCGAGCCAGCGGACGCTGTCCTTGATGGATTCAATATACTCCACATCTTCCTTGGTGGGGTTGGTATCGTCGAAACGGAGATGGCAGCGACCGCCATAGGTCTGGGCCAGACCGAAATTGAGGCATATGGATTTTGCATGGCCAATATGCAGATACCCATTCGGTTCCGGCGGGAACCGGGTAACAATCGTTCCATGCTTGCCGGCCCGCAATTCCTCATCAATTATTGAGCGGATAAAATTGGTCGGAACGGCAGCATCGGCCGCTGTCTGAATTTCCTCTTCAGTGCCCCGTGGTGGCGTGGTCATGGAATCCCCTCACGAAAAATGTCCGAGATTTGTACTCCCCGGGATAATGGTATTCGCGGCCCGGTACCGCGGGCCGGTCAGCCCCGCTCCACCAGAAGCGCGACCGCATAGGCGGCAATGCCCTCGCAGCGACCGGCAAAACCCAGATGCTCCGTAGTGGTAGCCTTGACGTTCACCCGATCCGGTTCGCAGCCTAGGGCTTCAGCGATATTCTGCCGCATTTCCGGAATATATGCCGCAAGCTTGGGTCGTTGGGCAACGATGGTTGCATCCACATTGCCGACCCGATGGCCCCGCTCCCTGGCCAGAGTCATGACATGGCGCAGCAGGATGATACTGGAAATGCCTTTGTAGGAGGAATCCGAGTCGGGAAAATGCTTGCCGATATCTCCTTCGCCCATGGCGCCGAGCAGGGCGTCGGCAAGGGCATGGAGCAATACATCGGCATCGGAATGGCCGAGCAGGCCCCGCTCATGGGGAATGTGGACGCCGCCAAGGACCAGCTTCCGGTCCGGCACCAGTTGGTGCACATCATAGCCGTGGCCTATGCGCATAGCATTCATGCTCCTCATACCGGTGAGCCGCCGTCATCGCGCAGAAACGCCTCGGCGAGGACCAGATCCTCCGGTGTGGTAATTTTGAAGTTGCCGTAAACTCCCGGCACGATGCGTACCGCTCCCCCCCGGCGTTCCACCAGGGAGGCATCGTCGGTGCCCAGCCAGCCGGTGGCATGGGCTTCCTCGTGAGCCTG
>CAYSWG010000005.1:1889-27717 GCA_964434465.1 uncultured Geobacteraceae bacterium | reverse complement strand
CGGGAATAGAAGCCCAGCGGGAACGGGTTGCCGCGCTGAAAGACAAGCTGGCAGGCTGCGGCAGTGCGCTTGCCAAACGGTTTCATGCCGTGGCTGACTATCTGGTGAAAAAGTCCGTTTGGAGCGTTGGCGGTGATGGTTGGGCTTATGATATCGGTTTTGGCGGTCTGGACCACGTTATAGCCTCCGGCGAAAACATCAACCTGCTGGTGCTCGATACCGAAGTGTATTCGAACACCGGTGGTCAGGCATCCAAGGCGACACCCCTTGGCGCTGTGGCTCAGTTTGCGGCAGGTGGCAAGCTGATGCCGAAAAAAGACCTGGGGTTGATTGCCATGACCTATGGCACCGCCTACGTTGCCGCCATCTCCCTTGCCTATCCGGCCCAGGCCGTCAAGGCATTTATCGAGGCCGAAGCCTATGACGGCCCTTCGCTGGTCCTGGCCTACTCCCACTGCATTGCCCATGGTATCAATATGACCTGCGGCATCGAGGCGCAGAAGCGTGCGGTTGACTGCGGCCACTGGCCGCTCTTCCGCTACAACCCTGCCCTTGCCGCAGAGGGCAAGAACCCGCTGCAGCTTGACAGCAAGGCACCGAGCCTTTCCTTTGAGGAGTACGCCCTCAGTGAAAATCGCTACCGGGTGCTGAAGAAGATCAATCCCCAGGCAGCAGAGGCCATGATCAAGAAGGCCAATGCCTGGACCACGCGCCGTTTTGCCCTCTACAGACAGATGGCGGCATTGGTGTATGACGGCTCGGAATCCGCGTAGCCGTCAACCCGGTTTTTTTCTGGGACAAAAGGCTCCGGTACTCACGAAGTGCCGGAGCCTTTTGTTTGTTCCGTGGTGTCCCACTTTCAAAATAATTAAGATAATTTAAAGTCTTGCCATATCAGGCCGGTTTTGTTATAAAATGGACCGCTGTTCAAATTCTCCGTACAGCTCAAGGGGTGTGTGCAATGGCAACTCCGCAAATGGTAATGTTCGAAGAAGAAAACAATCAGTTGAGTTACACACTGGAAAAACTGCTGAGGGAAGCCAATGCCAAGGTGATTTTCCTTGTGGACAAGAATGGCCAACTCATAGCTGGTGTGGGGGAAACGGAACGTTTCGACACCACGTCTCTTGCGTCGTTGACAGCCGGCAACATTGCTGCCACGGGGGGGCTTGCCAAACTCATCGGTGAAAAAGAGTTTTCCATTCTATTTCACGAAGGTGAGAAGGATAACCTGCATATCTCCATTGTCGGCGGTCGGGTGATTCTGGTGGTTCTCTTCGACAGTCGCTCGTCCCTGGGGTTGGTCCGATTACGGGTCAAGAAAGCTTCCGAGGAGCTTGCGGAGATATTCGACCGACTGGCAAAGCGTGTCGAAGAAAAGGAAAAAAGCGGTGAGGGTGAATTTCCCTTTGCGGAAATAACCGATGACGATATAGATAATCTTTTCAGGTAACAGGGTATGGGTAGTGTCGGGCCCGTAGGACCCGGCGGAGCCCATCATGGAGATGTTTCAACCACCATTCAGAGGTGACGCACGATGTCCTTCATCAACTACGCCTCACGCGAAATAAACTGCAAGATTGTCTACTATGGTCCCGGCCTGTGCGGCAAGACCACCAATCTGCAATTTATCTACTCGAAAACCGCTCTTGAAGCAAAAGGGAAGATGATCAGTCTGGCCACCGAGACGGAACGTACCCTGTTTTTCGACTTTCTGCCGTTGGCCCTGGGTGAGATCAAAGGGTTCAAGACGCGCTTTCACCTCTATACCGTGCCGGGCCAGGTGTTCTATGATGCTTCGCGCAAGCTGATTCTCAAGGGTGTTGATGGTGTGGTGTTCGTTGCCGACTCCCAGGAAGAGCGGATGGATGCCAACATCGAGTCGTTGGACAACCTGGAATTCAACCTGAAGGAGCAGGGCTATGAACTGGGTCGTCTGCCCTATGTGATACAGTACAACAAGCGAGATCTGCCCTTTGTGGTTCCCGTTGAAGAGATGCGCCGCGAGCTGAATGTGATGAATGTTCCGGATTTCGAGGCATGCGCGACAACAGGTGAAGGTGTTTTCGAAACCCTCAAGGCGGTAGCAAAGCTTATTCTTATTGATCTGAAAAAGGGCAAATAGGTCCAGGAACGTCTTCGTGGCCTCTTCGGCAGTTGCCACGGTGTAGTGCTGCGGCCATGTTTCTCCAGTGAAGTGTAGTGCCGCCCTCTCCCCCAGTTCTATTCATGCCGTATGTCTCCCCGTCCCGCTTCTCCTACGAGATTGTTTCCGTCCGGGATGTCTCGTTGGGGCCCCGATCGGAACTGTCTCGTCGCTCGCGAACATCTGTTGCCATTCGCTTCACGGGCTGCGGATTTGAACGATTTTTATGCCCTTTCCTTGCCATTCACAAACGTGCACGGCACCCGTATCACGAGTTCCCCTGAAGCAGCGCTCCGGTCCCTGGCATCTTTTCAGGGGTTTCTGGATGGTCGTTCGGCAGCCCTGCAGGGTTATCCTGCCGGCAGAGAGGTATAGGCCTCTGGCCGCTTCAGATAGAATCTGTTACAGTTGCCCTTTGCTGGTCTTGACACAAAGCACGACATGGGAAGTCTGACCTTATTGCCCTGGACTAGTACGATGAACCACCTGAAACTTGTATCCGATAAAATTGCCTGCCTGGCCGCTGCCTTGACGGCTGAGGGGGCAGCGGTTACCGTTGCCGGTCTTAAGGGGTCAGCAGCGGCATGCTGTATAGCCGAACTGGCCACGACACTGGGGCAGCCTTGCCTTGTGGTTACTGCCGATCGGGAGACCGGCGAGGAACTTCTGGGCGAACTGCGTTTCTACTCAACGCATCCGGAGCGGATCTTCTTGTTCCCGGCATGGGAAACGTCCCCTTATGACCAGGTTTCTCCCCATCCGGACGTGAGCGGTACCCGTCTGCAGACAATGGTTGCCCTGCGAGAAGGTCATGCCACTGTTGTCGTCGTACCGATTGCCGCTTTGCTGCAAAAGGTGCTGCCCGTCGATGCTCTGGGAGGGTACTGCCGTCCGCTGCGTGTTGGCGAGGAGGTTGACCGGGACACCGTGCTGCGGCAGTTAATTGATCTCGGTTATAGCATGGTACCCCTTGTGGAGGATCGGGGCACAGCTTCCGTGCGCGGCGGTATTGTCGATATCTTCCCGCCGGACCTGCCGTTGCCGGTCCGCATGGAGCTTTTTGGCGACTTCGTTGAATCCTTGCGTTGTTTTGACCCGGTTACGCAGCGCTCACTCCATGGGGTGGATGCGCTTGCTCTTTTGCCATCCCGTGAGATTATTCTCGCTGAAGAAGTTATCCGTGACTTTGCCCCCCGGCTGAAAGAGCGGTGCGATGCGCTGGGTATTGCCGCCAGCCGGCGCCGTGAACTGCTGGAGCAGGTGCAGAACGGCATGTATCCGCCAGGCATCGAATATCTGCAGCCATTATTCCATGGACCACTGGTCACGCTGCCGGATTATGCCGGGCCTTCGGCAGTGCTTGTTGAGATTGACCAACTTGCCATTGCTGCTGCAGCTGAACGTTTCCTGGCGGACTTCGCTTCGGGTGAGGCCCGTGCCCGGTCCGAAAAGGCAATCTTTTGCGAAGGTACCCAGTTGTACCTGGATATGGCTTCATTGCATGCATTGCGGGAGAAATACCGAAAGCTGTCCCTGCCGATCCTGGAGCTTGCGGAATGCAACCAGCAAGCGGCGCCGCTCACCATTGTTTCGGAAAGCAACGAGGATCTGCGCATCACCCTGGCCCCAGAAAGTGAAGGAGTGCTGCGCCCCCTGGCCGATCGCTGCCGGGCCTGGCTGGACGAAAAGGCGCGTGTTCTGTTCGTTTGTCACCAGCGCAGCCAGATGCAGCGGCTTCATGACCTCCTGGCCCACTACAATGTGCCTCTGACGATAACCGACAATACCTTTGCCGAATGTCTGGCAGGGCCTGCGCATTCGGTTGCCCTGTTGCAGGGCACTCTGTCCCGGGGTTTCCGCCTCCCGGAGAGCGGCTTGGCGGTCATCGCCGAGGAAGAGGTGTTCGGCAAAAGGTTCAAGCGCAGGGAGATTACCGATCTTCGCAAGAAACAGATCCTCGTTTCCCTGGAGGAGTTGAAGCCGGGCGACTGCATGGTGCATGTGGATTTCGGTGTGGGCATCTATCGTGGGCTGCAGCACCTGGTGTTTGATAACATCGCCGGCGATTTTCTGCTTCTGGAATATGCCGGCAACGATCGATTGTACCTGCCCGTGGACCGGATCAACCTGGTTCAGCGCTATGTTGGTGCGGAATCGCTGCAACCGGTTGGGACAAGAAAAAGGCAAAGGCGCGGGAAGCCATTGAAGAAATGGCGGAAGAGCTGCTGCGGATTTATGCGGCGCGACAGGTACACGAGGGATTTGCTTTCACTCCCCCCGATGATCTGTACCGGGAGTTCGAGGCATCCTTCGCTTTTGAAGAAACCCCGGATCAGCTGGCCGCCATCGAGGATGTTATCAGGGACATGGAGCGGGCACGACCTATGGATCGCCTGGTTTGCGGCGATGTGGGGTATGGCAAGACGGAAGTGGCCATGCGGGGGGCCTTCAAGGCGGTCATGGATGGTAAACAGGCTGCGGTGCTCGTGCCGACCACCGTGCTTGCCCAGCAACATCTGGAGAGTTTCCGCAAGCGTTTTGCCGCGTACCCGGTGGTTGTGGAGATGCTGTCCCGGTTCCGCACCGCCCGGGAGCAGAAGGCGATTCTGCAGCGGGTGCACAACGGGGAGGTGGATATCATAATAGGCACTCACCGTCTGCTGCAGAACGACGTAACGTTCAAAGACCTGGGGCTGGTGATTGTCGACGAAGAGCATCGTTTCGGAGTGTCCCACAAGGAAAAACTGAAGAAGTTCCGGGCGGTTGTCGATGTGTTGACCCTCACGGCCACGCCGATTCCCCGAACCCTGAACATGTCCCTGGCCGGTCTTCGCGATTTATCCATCATTGACACCCCACCCGTCGACCGACTGGCAATCAAAACCTTTGTCGGCCGGTTTTCCGATGAATTGATCAGGGAAGCGGTGCTGCGTGAATTACGCCGTGGCGGCCAGGTGTTTTTTGTCCACAACCGGGTTCAATCAATCGGCGCCATGGCGGAGTATCTTCGCCGCCTGGTTCCCGAAGCAAAGCTTGCGGTCGGTCACGGTCAGCTGCAGGAAAAAGAATTGGAAGAGGTCATGCTTGGCTTCATGCATGGCGAGTTCAACCTGTTTCTCTGCACGACGATCATTGAGTCGGGATTGGATATTCCGATGGCAAACACCATGATCGTCAATCGGGCGGATACTTTTGGTCTTGCCCAGCTGTACCAGCTCCGTGGCCGGGTCGGACGTTCCAGTCAGCGGGCCTATGCCTATTTTCTCATCCCGGGCGAAGGTTCGATCAGCGCCGACGCCCGGGAGCGTCTGCGGGTCATCCAGGAACTCACCGAGCTGGGGGCCGGTTTTCGTATTGCCATCCACGATCTGGAAATCAGAGGGGCCGGCGATTTCCTCGGTGCGCGCCAATCGGGCACCATAGCTGCTGTCGGGTTCGAGCTCTATAACGAACTGCTTGAGGAGGCGGTTGCCGCCCTGCGGGGTGAAGGGCATGCCGAGCGGGTTGAACCGGAAATCAACCTGAAAGTACCGGCATTCATCCCGGAGGTTTACGTTGCCGATGCGAACCAGCGTCTTGTTCTGTACAAACGCCTGGCCCAGTCCAGTGATGATGAGGATGTTGCCCGGGTCGGCGACGAACTTATCGACCGTTTCGGACCACTGCCCCAGGAGGTTTCCTACCTGTTGGAGAGCATGAGGCTGCGGGTCCTCCTCAGAACCCTCCTGGTCAAACGGCTGGAATTTGATGGTGAACGGCTGCTGTTCGCCTTCCACGAGAAAACTCCCCTGTCGCCGGATACGGTCATCACCCTGATCAGCAAGGAGCCTGGCCGCTACCGCTTTACCCCTGAATTTGTCCTGACCGCACTGGTCGACGATTCCTCCTGTGAAGGGGTTCTGGCGGCATCCAGAAATGTCTTGAAAAGGCTCATTTGATATGGTAGCTTCAAAAAATCGTGTAGTATCAACCTGTTGTAAAAGGAGTAATCCCGTGACCCATGCACGTATGCTGAAAGTTCTGGCGTCGCTGCTCGCGGTTGTTGCCCTGGCGGCATGCAAGCCTGGCGGCGAACAATCCAAGCAGCAGTCGAAAACATTGGCGGAAGTAAACGGCCGCGTCATTACCGTAGCGGATCTGAAGAAAGAAGTTGACCGACTCCCCCCCTATCTGCGGCCCATGGCCCAGTCACTGGAAGGGCGCAAAGAACTCCTGGAGCGGGTTGTTGCCCGGGAAATAATGCTTGAAGAGGCGAAAAAAGCCGGTGTTGACAAGAGCAAGGATGTTGCGGAGCGTCTCGAAGACCTGCGCAAGGAGCTGATCGTTGCCACTTACCTGAAGCAGAAGGTGGAAAAGGATGCCCTGGTGTCTGACGAAGAAATGAAAAAGTTTTATGAAGAGAACAAGGAGAAGTTCAAGACCGGAGCCCAGGTCAAGGCGAGTCATATTCTCGTCAAGGGTGAGCAGGATGCCCAGTCTATCCTCGCACAGCTGAAATCGGGGGGCAGCTTTGAAGAATTGGCCAGGAAAAACTCCCTTGACGGGTCTGCGGCAAAGGGCGGCGACCTGGGCTGGTTTTCCAGCGGCGCCATGGTTCCCGAATTCGATGCTGCCGCTTTCAAGCTGAAAGAGGGAGAAATTTCGGAAGTGATCAAAACCCAGTATGGCTTCCATATCATTAAGGTTACCGGCAAACGCTCGGCCGGATTCCGGACTTTTGACGAAGTCAAGGACCAGGTCAAAGCTGCTCTGCTCCCCGCCAAGCAGCAGGAGGTGTTCCAGAAAATGATGGAAGAGATGAAGAAGACTGCCAAGGTCTCCGTCAAGGAAGATGTCCTGAAGGAAATGGATCTGTCTTTTGCAGACACGCCAGACGCGACGGACGCTGCGAAAAAATAGCCAATAACCGGCGCAGGTGAAAGGCAAGGCGATCGGTCTTGCCTTTCTCTTTGCCATGCCGTTAGCGAGAGACTGCCCCTATGAAAAGTTTCATTACAGTAGTTATTACGGTTGCCCTTGCCCTTGGTCTGTTCCCGGTACAGGCTGCTGCCGAAGTGGTGAGCGGTATTGCGGTGCTGGTCAATGACGAACCCATCACGACTTTCGACATTGCCAAGGAGCAAGCGTCCATGGAAAAAGGTCTTGCAACCGGCAAGCCCCTGGATGCCGTTGACAGGACGCAACTGCGGGACGCAGCCATATCGACACTCATCAACAAGAAGCTCATTGAGCAGAAAATACGGGAGTTGGGCATCCGGATCAGTGATGAGGAGGTGCGCCAGGCTATCGAGGATGTGCGGCGTTCAAACAACATCAGCGAACAGGATTTACGGGCTGCCCTTGCCGCCCAGGGGCTTTCCTACGAGCTGTATACCGCCCAGGTGCGGGAACAGCTGGAGAGGCTGCGGCTGGTCAGCATGGAAGTCCGTTCCAAGGTACAGGTAAGCGATGCGGAGCTGAAGGAGTATTTTGCTGCACATGGGGAAAAATTCCAGGTTGACGAAGCATTCCGGGCCCGGCAGCTCTTCCTGGCAGTCGCCAAGGAAGCGGATCTGCCGCGGGTGACGGCCGAGGCGGAAAAAATACTCAAGGAAGCTAAGTCCGGCGCCAATTTCGCCGCCTTGGCGGCGAAACATTCACAAGATCCCTCAGCCACGGATGGCGGCGATCTGGGGTACTTGAAAAAAGGCGAACTGCTGCCCGAGTTTGAAGCGGCACTGCATCAGCTGAAACCCGGTGAGATCAGCGAACTGATCATAACGGCTGCCGGTATTCATATCATCAAGCTGGAGGAGTATCGACCCGGAAAGCGGCAAGACTTTGAAACTGCCCGGCGGGAGGTTGAAGACCAGCTTTACAAGAGCAAGTCCGATGAGCGCTTCTCCAAATGGCTGCAGGATCTTCGCGGCAGCGCTTCCATAGAAATCAGGGCCGGCCAGTAACGGCCGGCCGCGCCTGTTCCGGTTACAGTCCCTCGCGGGCCAGTTCTTCGAGAAGTTTCTTCTGCGGCGGGGTCAGGTGCACCGGTACGGTGACGCCGATCTTCACGTACAGATCACCTTTTGACGTTTTGCCCACATGGGGTACCCCATACCCCTTGATGCGGATCTTGGTCCCCGGTTGAATGCCGGCCGGAACCTTGATCCGCTTGTTCCCCTCCAAGGTCGGCACTTCCAGAGTAATCCCCAGCGCTGCCTCGCTGAAGCGGATCTGTCGATCGACTATGAGATTGTCGTCCTCCCTGACGAAGACGGGATCGGCATCGACCTTTATGGTAAGGTACAGGTCACCAGCCTGCCCGCCGCTCTGACTCTGCTGCCCTTTTCCCTTGATGAGCAGCTTTGCCTCATTGTCAATTCCCGCCGGAATCTTCACCGAAAGTTCTTCCTTGACGCCATCCCGAAGAAACGACACCCGCTTTTCGGTGCCAGTGATCGCCTCCCGGAAGCTGACCGTCACTTCCATGGCGTAGTCGCCGCCACGCTGTTTCCTGCTCCGCTGATAGCGGCCGCCACCTTGAAAATTACCGCCAAAGATTCTGGAAAAAATATCATCGGTTCCAAATCCCATGTCCTTGAAGATATCGCCCACGTCAAAACCACGGAAGATGTCTTCCTGGGAATACCGCTGGTGGAAGCCCGTGGAGCCGAATTGGTCGTATTGGGCTTTTTTCTGGGGGTCGGACAGCACCGCGTAGGCCTCGTTGATTTCCTTGAATTTTTCCTCTGCTTCCTTATTGCCCTGGTTTTTGTCCGGATGGTATTTTACGGCCAGCTTGCGATACGCTTTTTTTATCTCGTCGGCTGACGCGTCCTTTTTGATACCAAGAGTCTGATAGTAGTCTTTAGCTTCCATGCCGCCATCCTTTCATTGAGACGTGTTGAGAATGTAATACTGGTTTTCTTTCCTGTCAACCGGAGGCTTGTGTCCAAACCGTTTCCCCGGTTCCGCATGTCCGGCTGCTTCGTGCTGTGGTGATGCCCTGCCTTGACAGGGGGGAATGAATGGCGAATACTCCATGCAGACCTTGAGATTGGTGTGCCGAGAGGAGTAGCTGCGTGAAACATGCCGTTGTAGTCGGTGGAGGGCTGTCGGGGCTGGCCAGCGCCTACCACCTGCAAGCCGGGGCCAGGGCGCGGGGACTAGACCTGCAGATGACCCTTCTGGAGCGCGAAGACCGTCTTGGCGGAAAGATCTGGAGCATTCACGCTGACGGCTATCTGTGCGAATGGGGGCCTAACGGGTTTCTGGACAGCAAGCCGCAGACCCTGGAGTTGTGCGCCAGTTTGGGGATCACCCCTCAGCTGCTCCGTAGCAGTGACCTGGCCCGCAAACGGTTTATTTTTGCGGGAGGAACGCTCCATCGCCTGCCGGAGAACGGGCCGGCTTTCTTTGCCTCAAAGCTGATCTCATGGCCGGGGAAGTTCCGGCTGGCCCTGGAACCGTTCGCCGTCAAGGCCCCTCCCGGCATCGATGAGACCCTGGCGGCATTCGGCCGGCGTCGCCTTGGTGATGAAGCCTTCCGCAAGCTTATTGCACCCATGGTTTCGGGCATTTTTGCCGGTGATCCGGAAACCATGTCGGTCACCGCCTGCTTCCCGCGCATTGTGGAGCTGGAACGGGAGTACGGCGGCCTCGTTCTGGCCATGGTTCGGCTGGCCGGGAAAAAGCGTCGGGAGCGGGCCGAGGGCAAGATCGTGTCGAGCGCGGCCGGACCCGGCGGCGTACTGACTTCTTTCCGGGGCGGCATTCAGCACCTTACGGACTGTCTGGCTGAACACCTTGGTGATACGGTGGTGCTGACGGGCCAGGGGGTGGAGCGAATCAGCGCCTCCGGCGATGGTTACCGGGTGAAAACCCGCGACCGTGAGTTGGATGCAGACCTGGTGGTCGTTGCATCACCTGCCTTTGCGGCTGCCGAGATGCTGCGTGACCTGAATGGCACGCTGAGCGACCTGCTGGTGCAGATTCCCTACGCTTCCCTGTCCGTGCTCTGTTTCGGTTACGAACGGGAACGGGTCGCCCATGACCTGGACGGGTTCGGGTATCTGGCCACCAAGCAGGAGCAGCTGAACAGCCTGGGCACCCTGTGGGATTCGAGCATCTTTGGTAATCGCGCGCCGGAAGGGCATGTGCTCCTGAGAAGCATGGTCGGCGGCGCCTGCTTCCCCGAATATATCACGTTGCCTGACAGAGAGCTGGTGAGTCGGGTCCGGGCTGATCTGCGCCGCACCATGGGCATTGCGGCGGATCCATCGTTCATGCGTATCTTCCGCCATGAAAAGGCGATTCCCCAGTATACGGTCGGCCACGGCGCGCGGCTGCAGGCCCTTGCCGAAACCCTGCAGAACCATGACGGCCTGCTGCTGACCGGAAATTCCTACCGGGGTGTGGGATTGAACGACTGCGTGGCCGGTGCAGTCCGGACGGCAGAACAGGGGCTGGAATACCTGGCCGGACGCTGAAAATGCTGCCGCAGGACGGTATTGTCGGAGTTACTTGTAATTCTTCCGACGGAAGAGACCGGTTTTCAGAGAGGAAATCCGGTCGAGGAAGAGGATGCCGTCCAGGTGATCGATCTCGTGCTGGATGGCAACCGCTTCGAAGCCGCGGGCATGGATTTCGTGATGTGTCCCTCCGCCGTCGAGGAAGCTCACGGTGATGGCGACAGCCCGTTCCACATCGCCCGTATAGTCCGGGATACTCATGCAGCCTTCACGCATGGTTGCGGCACCCTCCAGGCTGACGATTGTCGGGTTCACCAGTACCAGCAGGCCGTGATTGTCAACACGGCCATGCTTACTGGCCGACACGTCCACAACGCAGACCCGCAGGTCGACGCCGATCTGCGGCGCGGCGACGCCGACTGCTCCGGGGCCGGCGCGCATGGTGTCGATGAGATCTGTGATGAGCGACTCCACCCCCCGGTTAGCGGCGGTAACCGGATGGCAGGCGGTTTTCAATATCGGATGGGGATAGATGATGATGGGTCGGGAAGGCATATCGTTAAAGAGCTACGGGTGTTATGGAACGAACGGCTATTTCTACGGTAAGTTCCTTGCTCAAAGTTTCCATGAGGCGTTGCACCTCTTCGATGGTGATCTCCCGGGGCAGGCCTGCTTCCAGCATCATGACATAGACCGGCTGTTCCGCTGAGCCGATCAGTCTGGTGTTCATGTCACTGATGGTGATGCTCCGTTCGGCCAATTCCGAAGCAACCCGGTATACTATACCCGGCCTGTCCGACCCGTACACCGAGACCAAGCAAAGCTCTCCGGCCGGATCCCCGTGGCGGATTTCCTCTTTCGCCATGGTGCGGACGAAAACCGACAGGTGCAGGCGCTCGGTGAACTCCTTGAATTCATCCAGCAGGCGCGCCTTGCTGAAGGGTTTTTCGTGGGAGACGATCAGGATCATGGCAAATTCGCCGCCCAGAATGGTGCAACTGGAGTCTTCTATGTTGCAGCCCAGTCGATACAGTACTTCTGCCGTTCCTGCGACAATGCCGGTCCGATCCTTGCCGATGATCGTCACCGCACAATGCATCAGGGACTCTTCGCGTCCAGCCATAGATCCTCCTTCGGGGAGCTCGAGGTTGCAGCCTGGGGAAATCGGCCTGGCGGCTTACGTTCGTTTGTAGCACACGATTCAGGGTTCTGAAAAGGAAAATGTCCTCATTGTCAAGGGGGTGCCCCCGATGCATCTGTCTCGGTATCTCAAGCAGTATCCCTGTCGCGATAATCCTGATCGGGTTCTGCTATTTTCCACGCGATGGCTTTCCAAGGCGGTTGTTTCCAGGGCTCTGCTGGAGGCAGTGGCACAGGGTTCACTTGCCGAAGAGCAGAAGGCCACGCTGACTCGGCTGGGCTTTCTCGTGGAGGATCCAGCCAAAGAGCGCCGTGAAATGCGCACGATGCTTGCCGAAGCCGGGCAGCGCTCGGGCCATGCCTATGTGATGGTCGTCATGAACCTGGATTGCAACCTGGCCTGCTCCTACTGCTACCAGGGGCAGCAGCGTGGCCGGCACTATCTTTCACCAGCCACCGCCGATCTGCTGGTCGACTTCTGCGACAGGCAGTACCTGGCCCGGGGGGAAAATCTCACCATTGATTTCTATGGCGGCGAGCCGCTGTTGAGTCAGGATCTTCTCATGGAAATTTCCCGGCGACTGCAGGAGGCCGCCGGTCGGGCAGGCACGGTCTATGAATTCACTCTGGTGACCAACGGCACGCTCCTCAGGCCCGATGTGGTCGAGCGGTTGCTGCCCCTTGGTTTGAAACGGGCCAGAATAACCTTGGACGGTCCACGTGAGAACCATGATCGCTTTCGCCCATTTGCCTCGGGGCGGGGGAGTTTCGACGCAATCGCCGAAAACCTCCTCCGCATTGACAATCGCATCGGCCTGGGGATCGCCGGCAATTTCACCCGGGACACGTATCGGTCCTTTCCCCGGCTTCTCGATGAACTCGTTGCCAGGGGCATCCCGCCCGGTTCGATCGCCACGGTTATCTTCGCGCCGGTCTGTTCGGCCATGACGGGGCACCTTGTCCCCGAGTTTGCCGATGGGTGCTGCTCAGTGGACGAACCGTGGGTTGCGGAAGCAGGTATTTACCTGCGCGAGGAAATACTCCGTCGCGGGTTTGCCACGCCCCGGGTGGCTGTTGCCGCCTGCATGGTTGACTTTGCCGACAACCTGGTTGTCCACTACGATGGTACTCTGTACAAATGTCCGGCTTTCATTGGCTGCGAAGGGTTCAGTGTGGGACACCTTGCTCAGGGTGTCACTGATTACCGGGAGTCCCACGGTATGGATCGCTGGCATCGTCAGGAGTGTCTTGAGTGTTCCTATCTGCCGCTCTGTTTCGGCGGTTGTCGTTTCCTGAAAGTAATGCAGGGGGGCTCCACCAGGGAGGTCGAATGCCGCAATGCCTGGCTTGACGAGGTGCTGGAGGCCTACGTAAGGCAGGATGTGGCCTTTCCCGGACAGCATCCCTGAGCTGTTTCACCGCTTCCCGGCGCCACGATTTTATTCCGTTGACAGTTCCCGGCGGCCTGTTAGGCTTTCCGTAACTTCATTATCCGGAATACTCAGTCGGTATAAGGAGGTCTCTGTGGAATACGAAGACATTGTCATCCTGCAAGAGGCGGAGGAGGATCCGTTGGGCCCGTACTGCTGTGCACTGATCTACGGACCATTCCGCTACTGAATTCAGTCTGTTGCAATGGGGAGCTTTGCTCCCCGTTTTTATGCCGCACTGGGGAACCCCGGTTGTGTCGTTGCCGGTTTTCCTGAAAAGTCCCCCGATCGCCGTCGCCAGAAATGCCCGTCAAAAAGCTTGACACATATTCTGCTTCCATGGTATAAACGCCTTCGATTTTGCAGCAACGCCTGCCTCAGCACAATCATTCCCCAGTAGCTCAGTCGGTAGAGCAGGTGACTGTTAATCACCTTGTCCGTGGTTCGAGTCCGCGCTGGGGAGCCAAAATTATTATGGCCGATTTCGTAATGAAATCGGCCATTTGTTTTTATGTAGTTGCAACGGTCCTGCAGCTGTCTAAATTATGTTACAAATTCAAGGCATTCCACGTTCGAGCCCATGCCGGCTTTTGCGGCGGTAGCGCCGATTCCTTGTACCTGCCTACTTGCCATCGAAGCTTACGCTTGGAGAGCGTCATCAGATTATCATGGCCCCTTCTGCAAACAACTGAAGAATAACGCTACTCAGGTTTAGATTTATAGGTCGTGACCTCAAAATCCCAATCCATATCTTCATTCTCGGTAGCAGTATCAGGTGGCACCGGGTTTTTTGTAATGGTTTCATCCCTGAATTCACTCAGGATTTCAGTATTAAACCATTTGTAAAAATCTGCCCGGACAAACACCGCTTCCAATGCTTCCTGGTAATTCCTGTCATCACCGGGAGAACCCGGAATGACAAAACCTAATTGGCCGAGCGCCTCCTGGGGATTGTCAAATAACATTCTCCTGAACGCCAGGTCCCTCCTGGCTTTATTCTTGATCTCCACCACAACATCATCTCGGATAAACTTTTTTTCGTCGCTCATAATGTACCTCTCTTGTGGTTGATTTTTCAGGGAGATATTTCCCCTGAGTCCGTAGTTGCTCACTCCCTCCGCCAAGCACCTTATAGCGTGTAACCAGATTGCTGAGCAGCGTTAGGTTGACGCTGATCAGCCCCTGCTGTGCACCGTAAAACGAGCGCCGGGAATCGTCTGAGCTTATGAGAAACACTTTCCGAAAGCCTTGAACAAGGTCAAAGGACCTTTGACGCGAATCCTTCTCAGTACGATCTGCTTGACCATCGAGGTTTCCTTGTGAAGCACGCGCAGCCAGGTCTTTGCATCGGCATGCACGCGAACGTCCGGGACGCCCGCATGTCCTTTTTCAATCCTGATTGTTTTGTCTTTGATAACGACCGTTGCTTCGGCATCCTCACTGCCGCTGAACGTGAAATGATAGGTCGCGTTCAGCCCTTCGGACTGGTGCCGCTGGAAAGCAAGGGGCATGGAGGCGAGGAAATATGCCACGGTTGGCGGCCTGATGCCGTTGCCAACGCGCTGTACCCTCTTGTGCGGGAAGGCGCGCAGAACATGACTCTCGGCGTCCGAACCGGGCAGGACATACACCGTTTCCGCCTTCTGCTGGAGTGGTTTGACCACGTCCTCGATAAATGCCTTTCTGTCCTCCAGATACGGCGGGATCACCTCGTCCCCCGCCGGGCAGACTGCCATGCAATACACCGACTTGTAGCACGGCCCGAACGCCAGGCTCTGCCACATGGATACGGTTTCGGCGTCGCTGGTTCTGGTCCGGTAATCGATTGCGCTCTTGCTATCTGCGATATTTTCAACCCAGTCGGAGAAGCCGCCGATCAGTTCACGGTAGGTATGGGTGAGACAATTTACCGGATGGAAAAATCCATCCGGGCCGATGGCGCCCGTGGGACAGGCAGCCGCGCAGAGCTTGCAGCCAAGGCATGGGTTATAGTCCAAGGGTGTGTCGTATTCATCCACTTCGGCATCGATGAGCACGGTATTGAGCAGCACGAAACTCCCGAACACGGGATGAATGACGTTGCGGTGGAGGCCCATCTTCCCGAGTCCGGCCTCTATGGCTATCGGTTTGTGCGATACCACGTGCATCGTGCCGTTGCCCCACTGGGCAGCTTCCATGGGAAACCCGGGCGCTGGGGTCGAGGCACGAACGCCTTTACGCTCCAGGGCCGCTGCCAGTTCGTGGGCGGCATGGATAAGCCGTTCTTCCGCCTGGTGCAGTTCGAGGCTCGCAATGGAACGTGCGGGACTTCGCAGGTTTTCCCGGTTAATCCGTCCCGCAAAACTGACAAGCGTCCTGGCCCAGGGGAATACCTTCAGAATGGCCTCCTTTTGATCGGCCAGCGACGGGCGTGTGATCTCCACAAAACCCGCGTCATCAGCCCCTGCTTCGAGGCACATCGCGCGCAGCTCCCCGGCGCTCAGCTTCAGTGGAGTCGAGTTAAGTGTCAATGATGCTTTGCTCTCGTGATACCGTTTTACCGTCGGGTGATCATTCAGTTCCATCGGTTAGCCTCCAATCTTTTTTTCAAGGAGGTTGTTGAAAAACAGCCATCTCGCCGCCGTCCTCGCAAGTCGCCTTGTGCGGCGTAGCGCTGCTACGCCTCCGCGGGGCTTCCTGCGGGTGCGACGATCTGACTATTTTTGAACAACCTGAGTTTTTTCAATCGGTTGATATTCAGCCAAGGCCTATAAATCGTCTCTTTTTCTTGGTAAGCCAAGTCCTTACCTTCCAGAGCAGATCACCTACTGAAGGCAGTTGAACATGCCCATGCACCATAAACAGTCGCCGCAGGGGACGGTATTGGTATGGCAATCATTGACAAAATCCGGGTTGTCGATAAATCCGCACGGAGCCACATTGCAGTTGGAGCACCAGGAAAACTCGTAGCCAACGACTTCCTCGCGGAATTTTCGGAAATCCGCGTCATTCCATATCTCGCCAATGGTGCGGCTCTCCAGGTGACCGAAGTTTTTGGCATCAAACTTTCTGGCGGTATCGCGGCCTTTGGTATAGCAACTGTACGTGTGCCAGAGGTGATAACAGGGGTGCACGCTGCCATCCCAGGAAATCATGGCTGCCCCCCCTTCGACAAAGTCGCACCTGCGGTCGCTTTTGGGAACGATCTCCGGCAGCTTCAGTGCAAGCCCTTTCCGGCGGGCCACCTCCTGCGCGGCGTCGAAAGTCCTGCTCATTTCCCGGCGCAGCAGATCCTCCTTTGCCAGGAGATTCTTCACCTGGAGAAAAACACCCCGCTTATTCGCATCGAGGAGCATTTTACCGGCACAGTAGAGGAGCCGCAGCTCTTCGTCCGTATACCGGAACTTGAATTTGAAGTACACCTTGAGGAACTCTTCGAGGGCGATGCCTTCGGCCTGCGCCCTGCTCTTCCAGGTCCCGTACAACTCAAGCGCCTGATCGGAATTGTATTCATAGGCGATTTGGGACAAAAGCTTCTTCTGGTAAGGCAGAAGATGGGAGACTATGGCGAAGGTGGCGCCACGCTGGGCCGCCCACTCCAGCACTTGCGGAAGCTCGTGGAAGTTGTCCCGCCTCAGCACGAACTCGATCCCCGTTTCAAGACCAGGCTTTCCAGCTTGGGCCTTGGCGGCAGCAATAACAGCTAAGGCCCTCTCGACATCCCCGAGTTCTCCACCCTCTCTGAATTTCTGGAACGATTCACAGGAGACGGAATCCAGAGAGAAGCAGATGCGATCAAGTCCGGCAGCAACCAGCGATTCGGCTCTTTCCCGGGTGAGAAGCGCACCATTGGTCTGAAAACCGACCCAACTGCCGCTCGGCATGGCAGACTTGGCAATCTTGATAAATTCATCAAGAAGCGGATGGAGGAGTGGTTCTCCGATACCGTTCAGTACCAGGCTTTCAAGGTGTGGAAGGGCGGGAGACAATGCCATGAAGGATGCCATGGACATGTCTCCATCCAGGATTTCATTGCCGGCTGACTGTTTTACGCACGCCTGACACTGGAGATTACAGCGCGTGGTGGTCTCGACGAAGAGTTTCGTAGGATGTTTTCGGAAGGCGGGCTGCGGTGGGGAGCAAGAAGCCCTGCTGTTCTCATGGCAAATGTCGTTCGACGACATCTGAAAGCTGAGGTCCATTTCCGGGGGACAATTTTTAGATGCGCCTGTAACTGGGTCTTTCATGTGATCCCTCTCTTTCACTTCCTATGGATACCTCAACCAGTTTTTAATTTGATATAAACGCCTAGACCGGTCTATGTAATTATGCCCAAAAAAAGTTACTACTTACCTCATTCAATTTTTTGAGTCAGAAACCTGTCGAAATACAAATAGATGAAATTCTTCAATGGTTCTGATGATTTCTTAACCTTGGAGCGGAGCAGGGCTCCCTGGAATGATGCGATCAAATTCTCTGCAAGCATTTCAGGATCCAGATCTTCCGGGATGGTTTTCTCCTTCTGTGCCTGAAGAAGCAAGATGGTCAAAGCCTTCGCCCAGCCTTGGAGAGCTTGTTCAAGACGTTCCCGTACTTTCTCGTACTGATCGGACATTTCCAGACTCAAATTGCCGAGGAGACACCCCTTGGTGCAATCATTATCTTCAAATCTCCAAATTCTGCTTTCGAAGCCTTTTTTCACGCGTTCCAGCGGGGGGAGAGATTCATCAGTGAAAATGGCGCGGAAATGTTCAACGGCTTCCGCGACGTATTTGTCGATTATCGCCAGACCGAACTCTTCTTTGCTGGCGAAAAAGTTGTAAAATGATCCCTTGGGCACATTTGCTTGCTTGAGGATTGCCTCGACGCCGGTAGCGCTGAATCCTTTACTTGAAATGATGTCCAAGCCGACCTGTACGATATCATCTTTGCTGTGTATTCTTTTCATGCTTTACAGCTTAGACCGGTCGTTCCAATGCGTCAAGTGGTTTTTTTATGATTTTCAACATTTTTCTATCCAACGTTCGTACGTACTGGAAAGCGTTCGGAGGGCCGCAGTTACGCGATATTACGAATCTGCGTCAGGTCGGTAATATTGGGAAAAGTGAAAGTTTACGGAATAAGACGTTATAGCGGTAAAAGCTCTTTCCAGTACCCAGAACCATCCGCACAGGGGAGCCAAAATCAAGATGGCCGATTTCGTAATGAAATCGGCCATTTATTTTTTGTGTCCTTTTTCGAACAATCTCCCTTCGGAATAAAGATTCGTAATATCAGTAAATTACCAGTTTTGCAGCGTATCAGATGGTCTCTTTTGCTCCGTATGAATATCCCAAGCTTTTGCTCACTCTCTCCGCCCAGCTACATTGTACAGCGTTATCAGATTGATCAGGCGGGCAATGCGGACGCCTCAGATAGCTGTCGCCCCCACTTTTTTCGTGGCGGGCCTGGGAGAGATGGCAGCTTTCGCCAGTTGCAGCGACAAGGGACTGTTGCGCCGCCACCTGGTCATTGACCGTTCTACTGGTTTATTTATTTGTTTATTTATTTCATGCTACACTGGCGCCCATAAAAAAGTGCCAGTGTAGCCAAAAGCTTAGAAGATACTAACCTCGGTTGACTTGCCGGGGGTTTTTTATAGCTTATAAAATATAATTGGATTTTATAGCTTATGGGCTATAAAATCCAATTATAGCCCATAAGCTATAATTGGATTTTTAGGGGGCGCCAGATGATGCAAAAAATACTTTCTCCAGAAGGTCTTGGTGTGGCATTACGTAGTGAGCGAAAGAAAAGGAAGCTAAGCCAGACCGCCGTGGGCAAAGCTGTCGGTATCGACCAGCCGACTGTGTCGAAAGTCGAGAAAGGGAGCCCTGGGACAGAACTTGGGACACTCTTCCGACTGTTGGCTGCGCTTGAGTTGGAACTGGTAATCCAACCAAGACAAAAACCGGCAAAAGACACCAAGGGAGATATTTGGTAAATGCCTCGAAATCGCCTGTCGGCAGACTTGTACGTGTATATGAATGGTCGGAAAGTCGGCCAATTAACCCGAACTTCCAGCGGAAAACTGCGTTTTTCATACGGTGAGGAATGGTTGGACTGGGAATTACGTCGTCCCTTGTCACTTTCAATGCCATTGACACAGGAGCCAAACACCGGCGATCTTGTTGAAAATTACTTCGATAATCTCCTCCCCGACAGTCAACCGATAAGAAACCGGATTCAAGCGAGGTTTTCGGCCAGGTCAAACCGTTGCTTTGACTTGTTGTGGCATGTGGGGAGAGATTGCGTCGGTGCTCTGCAGCTGTTTCCGGAAGACAGGGGAACTGTCGATGTACAGAGGGTCGAATCGGTTCCATTAGGCGAGTCCGAGATTGCCGAAACACTTCGTAATTATCAAACCATGCCCCTTGGCATGGGCAGGGATCGCGATTTTCGCATTTCTATTGCCGGGGCACAGGAAAAGACCGCACTTCTGTGGTTCAACAACAGATGGTGTCGACCGGTGGGCGTTACCCCGACCAGTCATATTTTCAAGCTCCCCGTGGGAAGAATCGTACATAGCGGGATGGACTTGTCTGACAGTGTTGAAAACGAATGGCTCTGTCATCTTATTTTCAAGACCTATGGATTACCAGTTGCAAATACAGAAATGAGAAGCTTCGATGGGGTCAAGGTTCTCGTGGTTGAAAGGTTCGACCGCCGCTGGGCAGAGGATGGATCATGGCTTATCAGGCTTCCACAGGAAGACATGTGCCAGGCTCTTGGAGTGCCGCCTGCATTGAAGTATGAGGCTGATGGAGGACCTGGTATAGAGCGGATCATGCATCTCCTGCTGGGCTCCTCCGAAGCATTGGCCGACAGAAGAACATTCATGACGATGCAGATACTCTTTTGGCTTTTAGCGGCTATTGATGGTCACGCAAAGAATTTCAGTATTTTTTTACAACCCGGTGGCAGTTACCAACTTACTCCCGCATATGATATCATGTCAGCTTTTCCGCTAGTCGCAAAACACCAATTTGAACAGCAAAATCTGAAAATGGCAATGGCTGCAAAAGGGACTAATAGACAGTACCAGTGGACAAGAATCATGTACCGACATTGGATATCCACTGCTCAGTATTGCAGGTTCCCAGTAGATGAAATGATAGCTATCACTGACGACATCCTTGAAAGGATGGATGATGTCATTATGAAAGTAACAGGGGAACTGACTCCATCGTTTCCAGAAGAAGTAAGCGAATCGATATTTCAAGGCATGCGAAATGCCAGGGACAGGTTAATCCGTTCACGCAACGGGTAGTCCTGAATTGGAGGGGTACCGATTCAGTTGAAGACGATGAACCCTTTGAAATGAATATTCGGTTCTCGGGTGATTCTTCTTGATGGGGGACATGAAGAAGCCAAAATTATAAGAGATAAAGTTTTGCTGAGCGTCTCGCCCGGGGAGCCATAATTCAAAGGCCGCATCCAAAAGGGTGTGGCCTTTTCTATTTTCACCTATCGATTCCGGACTCGTCAAAAAAGCCATTAAAAGTTAGAGGTTTGTCCACAACGGGGAGCCAAACATTCAGAGCCATGTTCGCCGTGTTCCAAAGGACATTGACTTTTTCTTTACCTGGAACCGGTTTCCAACTCCACAAATCTCACCTCGTGCAACGTTACTCTGCAATGCTGACCTTTACCCCACGGTTAGGTCTTTTTCCGAATAATCACAACATTCAACGCTATTGTTTCCCATCCTGACATCAGGGCCAAAACCGGGCTGGTGGCATTCTGTTTCCTGAATATACGTGCCTTCAAGTTGGCCTCCCTGGAAGATATCTGCGAGGATTACGGTCAGGTTGCCTAGTACCTTGGCACCATTCCCGGTCACCCCGACACCTTCCCTTTGGACGATCACCATACCTTCATTACCGGCAAACCGATGCTGGTTGCGGCAACACCGCTGCCATGGTGAGTGAGACCCGTTTCGGCCGGTATTTCAAGGTAGTTGGCGACACGTCAGTCCACTTTGGTTCCTTTGACTGCGGGCCCTCGTGCGCAACATCTGCCGCTGATCCCAGCGCCGGCGGTTCCAGCTGCCCATGAGATGGTCAGTGGCGCCGTTGGCGAGTTCTGCTGAACACGGGGCTTGCGTACCAAGTAGTTACGATCACTGGACAACTTTCCATTTTCCCGCAATACTAGTGATGCTGAACTGGGGGACGTGGCAACAGCGGCACCTGGCTAGAAAAGACATGAGAGAAGCACATGATGAAACTGCTCCTGATGGTAGTCGTTTTTTTATATGGATTGTGCGCTGTGGAGCCACTGCGTGCTCAGGAGACATTGCTGATATGTACCAATAACTACGAACCATACTACGGGGAGACACTGCCAGATTTCGGGCCGGTCATGCAGATCACCCGTCTGGCATTTGCTGCGGCAGGGTATGATGTGTCGGTGCGGTTTATGCCCTGGGCGCGGGTTTTGAAAGAGGCACAGGCCGGTCGGTGCGATGTGGTTGCTGCTGTCTGGTTTGATACGGGGCGGAAGGAGTGGATGGCGCTTACCGATGCACTGCTGATGAATGAAAATGGTCTGTACAAGAGGAGCAGTGATGAGCTGGTTTTTCGGGGATTTGCTGATCTGGCGGTCAAGGATGTCGTGATTGGCACCGTGCGCGGCTATATCACCCCACAGGGGCTTGACGAGGCCGGCGTCTTGACCGAGGAAGTCTCGGCAGATGTGCTGAACATGGAAAAACTGCTCAAAGGACGCATCCGTCTGGCACTTGTTGATAAACAGGTCGGCAGGTATCTTCTGAAGAAGCACGGCAAGGAACAGCTCGCCCAGTGGCTGGTTACCCTGCAGAAGCTGCCGCTGCATAATGCGGTCATCAAAACAGCCAAGGGTGACTGGCAAAAACGGCTTGCAGATTTTAACAGAGGGCTTGCGCTGCTCGAGTCCCGTGGCGTTCTTGCCAGGATAGTGCATGAACACAACCTGACCCGCTGAAGGTGCTGGTTGCGCAGATAAGGAAATCCCATGGCCTATCCACTACCGCTGAAAGGTGAGTCACTTACAAAAAGTCTTACCATTGGTATCGCGGCCACCGTGCTTATCGTGTCATTACTTGCCATCGTCGCCATGTATCACACGGTTTCGTATATGTCGCACAAGGAACTGGCGCATAAGGCCGATAAGATCGCCAGCTATCTTGTCGGTGCACTTGCAACGCCCCTGTGGGATGTCAGTACCAAAGAAATCCAGATGACGGCCAGTGCCGTGTTTCAGGATGAGTCGGTTGCGAAGATCGTTGTTACGGATGACACGGGCGCGGTTATTTTCGCCCGTGAGAAAAAAGATCAGCAGAAACGTATCAGCAGGTCTGTCAGCATATTCCGTAGCCTGGGGAATCGACAGGTCAGAATCGGACACGTGGACGTTTCCCTGGCACAGACCCACTACCAGAGCATCAATACGCAACTGCTCACCTACGCCATTCTCATTATCCTGCTGATCCTCACCTCCATAGTTGCGGTGACTGGCTTGCTGATCAGGGCTACTCTCCGTCGCCCTCTTGAGGGGTTGACAGCACTGGCCAACCGCTATGCGTCCGGTTCATACACTGCCGAGGGTTGCATGCTGCCCTACCGGGAATTTCAACCATTCGGCGCGGCCCTCACCGCGATGGCTGCGCGTATAGAGGCGCAGATACGCATTGCCAGGGACGCCGAGTCGAAGTATCGGGGGATATTCGAGAATACCCTCGAAGGTATTTTCGTTGCTTCTTGTGCAGGGCGTTTTCTGCTTGCCAACCCCGCTCTGGCCAGGATACTCGGCTATGCTTCGCCCGAAGAGCTTGTGACGGGCGTGACCATATCGCCAGCCAACTGTACGTTAACCCCGCTGACCGGGAAATGATTATTGGCCAACTTCGTGCGCAAGACGATGCCACCGCCTGCGAATTGAAATTCTATCGGAAAGATGGGCAGGAAATCTGGGGTCTGGTGCGTGTCCGCCTGATTCGTGATGCCCAAGGGGATCCGCTCCACCTGGAAGGAGTGCTGACCGACATAACGGATCGCAAACGAGCAGAAGATGCCTTGCAGCAAGCCTATACAACCCTCGAACAGAAAGTAGTGGAGCAGGCGGCAGCAAACCGGCAATTGCAGGACACTCTGGCGGAACGGGATGTCTTGCTGAAAGAAGTCCACCATCGGGTAAAGAACAACCTGCAAATTGTTTCCAGTCTGCTTGCGCTGCAAACTGAGGCGATTACTGACGGTCACGCCAGAGGCTTGTTTCTGGAGAGTCACAACCGCATCCAGGCAATGGCGCTGGTGCATTAAATCCTCTATCAAACCGATGACTTTACCGTAATTGACCTGGCCCGCTATCTAGAACGGCTCACGTCAAGCCTGTGGCAGCTCTACGGGGAGACGGAGCGAGTTGCCTTGCGCTTCGAGTTGGACCAGGTGACCCTTGGCCTTGATGAGGCCATACCCTGCGGTCTGGTCGTCAATGAGCTGGTGTGCAATGCGTTGAAATATGCCTTTCCGGGTGGCCGGCAGGGCAGCGTGAAAGTGGGCCTCGCGGCGAAAGACGATGGTATGGTACTGATTGTGGTCGAAGATGACGGCGTTGGCCTGCCAGAGGACCTGGACGTGGAAAAAGTCGGAACCTTGGGCCTGCAGCTGGTAACCCTGCTTGTCAAGCAGCTGCAGGGAACCGTCCAGGTTACCCGTGCACCAGGAACGCACGTCAGCATCCGCTTCCCGAAACACGCGGCACGTTCGTGAGTCGTCTGGCTACCCCATCACACCTGCCGATACCGCCACGCCGTTTCCTGGTGTCAGCCGGCCGGGTGTCCTGGAAACTCACCGTACTTAACAGTAAATCTACGTGTACAAGAAGGACTGGTGCCGTGAAGAACATCGAGACCGAACGCGTCATAATCAAGAGCTGGTGCAATGATCCCGAAGGTAATGCCCTCGCCCAGGCGCGGAATCTGGCCAACCTGCCATTCGTGTTCCGTCAGGTCTGTCTGATGCCCGATGCCCACGAAGGCTACGGCATGCCCATTGGCGGGGTGGTTGCCACCCAGGGCGCTGTCATTCCCAATGCGGTGGGCGTGGATATCGGCTGCGGCATGCTGGCGGTGCAGACCAGTCTGCCGGAGATCGACCAGCCGACACTGAAGAGGATTCTGGGGATCATGCGCAGGACGATCCCGGTGGGATTCGACCACCACAAGGAAGCCCAGGACGAAAGATTCATGCCGCCGCTTGACGATCCGGCCCGGTATCCGGAAGTGAGTCGGCAGTACCAATCCGCCCGCAGGCAGATCGGCACCCTGGGTGGAGGGAACCATTTCATTGAAGTGCAGAGGGGCTCCGACGGTCATGTCTGGTTCATGATCCACTCCGGCAGCAGAAATATCGGTCTCAAGGTGGCGAGCCGCCACAACCGGATCGCCGTCGACCTCAACGAGCTGTGGCAGGTGCCGGTCCCGAAAGCGTGGGAACTGGCCTACCTGCCCTTGGATGGTGACGAGGCAGCTGAATATCTGCGGGAGATGCGCTACTGTCTTGATTTTGCCCTGGCAAACCGCCGGCTCATGGCCAGCCGGGTCCGTGACGCCTTCCGTCATGAAATTAAGGACATCACCTTTGCTGAAGCACTCAACATCCACCACAACTATGCGGCCCTGGAGCACCATTTCGGTCAGGATGTGCTGGTGCACCGCAAGGGTGCCACGTCGGCCCGGGCCGGGGAGTTGGGCATCATTCCCGGGTCCCAGGGGACGTCCAGCTACATTGTCCGGGGCAGGGGCAATCCGGAGAGCTTCATGAGCTGTTCCCACGGTGCCGGACGCAGGATGGGGCGCAAAGCGGCAATCAGGAGTCTCGATCTGGCGGCTGAACAGAAAGCACTTGATGACAAGGGCATCCTGCATGCCCTGCGCGGGAAGAGGGACCTGGAGGAGGCGGCTGGGGCCTACAAGGATATTGACCTGGTCATGGATGAACAGCGGGATCTGGTTGATTGTGTTGTGCGGCTTGAACCCCTGGCGGTCATCAAGGGGTAGCGGCACGCGACAGGTTTATATGTGGTTGGCGCGTGATAGAAGGGGTAAAGGCGGCCGTTTGGCCGCCTTTTGATTGAAATACGGGGAATGCACCCGGTATTCCTGAAAAAGCATAGTTCAGAACCCGATCGTGTCGGTTACTGCAGGCACCGGAACAGCCCCTTCGACCAGAAGCAACTGCCGCAGGGTACGGCGTTGACAAAGCAGTCGTGTTCGAAATCTTCCTTGTACACGTTGTCACAGGGGGTGAGGTTGCAGTCGGAGCAGGTGGAGTAATCCTTCCCCAGGACTTCTTTCCGGTGCTGCATGAAGGCCGGACTGTTCCAGATCTCCTGTATTCCTTTCTCGGTCAGGTTGCCGAAAGATTTGTTGGTGACGTACCGTTTCTGCCCATAATACCAGCTGCTGAATTTGTGCCACAGGAAGTAGCAGTTGTGAACGTCGCCGTTCCAGGAAATAAACGCGCTCCCGTTGTCGACGAATTCGCAGCCGGTGTTGTTTTTCGGGATGATGGCCGGCAGGGACAGGTCAAGGCCGACTTCCTCCGCAGTCCTCTTCGCTTCCGCGAAGATCGCTGTCAGCCGCTCCAGCCACGGTTCGTCCC
>CAYSWG010000005.1:0-1879 GCA_964434465.1 uncultured Geobacteraceae bacterium | reverse complement strand
AAACGATATGCCACGGGCGCGGCCTTCGGCCTGCATGGCCGTGACGAAATCCACAACCCGCTGCTCCTCAGGCGAGCGCAGGTAGTTCCACCTGACCTTGAAGTAGGTCTCCAGGTTGATCCCCTCCTGATCGGACCGCTCCTTCCATTCCTGGAAAAAAGCCAGTGCCTGCTCCGAATTGAGGTCATAGGCAATCTTTTTGGCATGCTCGGCGTCGTAGGGAAGAAGATGGGTAACGATGGCAAAGGAAGCGCCCTGTTTCGCTGCCCAGCGCACGACCTCCGGCAGCTCGCGGGCGTTTTCGCGCATCACCACAAACTCGACGCCGATCTGGAGAGCACTGCCGGCCAGTTCCTTTGCTTTCCTCAGTGCGGCAAAGGCCTTTTCCATATCCTGGACTTCTCCACCTTCCCGGATGTCACGGAAGACATCCTCGGACAGGGAGTCCATGGACAGACAGATCCGGTCAAGACCGGCGGCGACCAGTGAGGCGGCGCGGACTTCATTGAGTTCAAGGCCGTTGGATTGGAAGCCGATCCAGCTCCCCTGGGGCATCGCTGCTTTGGCTTTTCGGATGAAGCTCTCCAGTTCCGGGTGCAGGAGCGGCTCGCCGATCCCGTTCAGGACGAGCGTCTCAAGGGTGGGCAGGGCCGGTTCCAGTGCGGAAAAGACCGCAGGCGGCATATCTCCCTCGATGATGCCGCAGTCTTCCGTCTGCTTCACACACATGCTGCATTTCAGGTTGCAGCGGGTCGTGGTTTCTACGAACAGTCGCGACGGAAACGGCCGGAATGCCGCAGCCACGGTTTCATCTTCTCCTGTCGTGCGGGAGTCATGGCCATGTTCCGGTGTCTCCGGTTGTGTCCAGTCTTTCTCGTGTATAGCCACATGTCCTGGGGTCATCGCGTGCACCTCCTCTTTATGTTGGTACGACAATACCGATGTCCCGCGTTTTTTGTCATGACGCACATCAAAAAAAGCGAGATAGGGAGGTTCGTCGCGACCTTCCGACGGGCAGGGGAGACGCATCCCGATTTCAATGGAAGAATGCCAGGGCCACGTAGTACTAATCGACGTCAGAACACTGGTTGCTATCTTTCTCGCCTCTCTGTGGGAGAGGGGAAAGTATTACACCGTGAACGACTGCATGGGTTCGGGAACGGTTACGTTTTTCAGGCCCAGCTCTTCGTGCAGTGCCGTGGCCAGGCTGGCCGACGATTCATATTCGCCATGGACGATGAATGTCTTCTCCGGCTTCTTTTCCATGACCCGCACAAAATCAATCAGCTCATTCCGATCGGCGTGGCCGGAGAAGCCGGTGAGAATTTCCAGTCTGGCCCGCACCTGGTATTCTTCACCGTAGATCTGGACGGTCCGCTCCCTATCCACCAGGCGGCGGCCGAGGGTGTTGGGCGCCTGCCAGCCGGTGATGAGAATGGTGTTGCGCGAATCTTCGATGCGATTGCGCAGGTGATGGAGAATACGGCCCGCTTCCATCATACCGCTGGCGCTGATGATGACCGCAGGGAATTTCGCGCTGTTGAGCGCTTTGGACTCTTCAACGCTCTGAACATAGGTGAGACGGTTGAAGCCGAAGGGGTCGTTGTCGTCATCGGTCAGCAGAAACTCGCGGATTTCTTCATCATATACCTCCGGATGGAGCCGGAAGATGTCCGTGGTTCTGGTTGCCAGGGGACTGTCGACGAAAATGGGCAGGTCGGGAATGAGGCCAGCGTTGCGCAGCTTGTGGAGGGCATACACGAGCTGCTGGGTGCGGCCGACGGCAAAGGCCGGAATCAGCAGTGACCCGCCGCGGCCGGCAGTTTCAGTGATGATCCTGGCCAGTTCCCTTTCCGATTCGGGGTAGGCGGGGTGCAGC